>CAYVML010000191.1:0-3836 GCA_964452475.1 uncultured Dehalococcoidales bacterium | reverse complement strand
TTGTGCTCAGCACATGGCTGGTGAATGTGGTATCGCCAATGCTTACTGTATCTTTACCTTTGCCGGAAATATATGCGACTCCATAAAGGGCTCGTGGTGTAATAACAGAATTTGCCAGCTCAACCAGTTTGCGGATATCATCTACGCCTCCCTTCTTCTTATCCATGTGAAGTCTCCGGGCGATATCTTCGCTATCGAGCTGAACCGTAATGTTGTCGATTAGTTTTACCTCTGTGATAGAGCTATCTGTCATTCTCTCCTCCGTTAGATACTAAAATAAAATGATATAAACTATATTGACTAATTATAACAAAATATAGTTGTACCTTATTAGATGGTAGGAAGATGGTTGAATAGCTTTGAGGTAAGGGTATTGTTTAGATAGCCTGTTAAATCCTGGGAGAATGGACACGGAGAGTTATTCAATGGGGAACTCAGAGACGATTTGATAAATAGGAGACGTTCGTGACTTCGACGGATATAAGGACATTGATTAGGGTAGGGAAGAGAGAGTACAATCAGCTCCGCATAGATAGTACGCTGGAGTACTGACTATCTACTGTTGAGGAAATATCAAATAATGTAATTGCTTAATATATTAGGTGGAGCTAAAGTGTATATTGGTTATTACACTACTAACAGGTTTCCTAAAATTCTCATTACAGCAGGGGAGAGTGAAGAGTAGCTTAGATGAAAGAAGAACGAGGGCTAACTCAAGTCTACACTGGTGATGGCAAAGGTAAAACTACAGCAGCCCTGGGACTGGCACTAAGAGCTGTAGGACAGGGAATGAAAGTTATTTTCATCCAATTTATCAAAGGTGATCGCCGTTGTGGAGAACATTATTTTACTTTGAGACACCGTTACTTCAAGATAATACAGCTAAATACTGAAAGTAGTTTTAATCAGAGTGAAGAGGAACTACGCCATACCACCAGGCAGACCTTGGCTTTTGCTAAAAAAACTATAACCAGCGCTAGCTATGATATGGTTATCCTTGATGAAATCCTTGTGGCAATAAATAAAGGATTAATCAGTATTGACCAGATGCTGGAGTTGATAAATAAGAAGCCTGAGAAAATGGAGTTGATTCTAACTGGGCGTGGGGCACCAGAAGAGATAATTGAAAAGGCAGACCTAGTTACCAAAATGATAGAGGTCAAACATCCATTCACCAATGGCATTTCAGCACGTCGGGGCATAGAATATTGAGAGCTACGAGAATTATGATTAGCAATGAGTCATAAAAGTTGCGAAATGAAACATTTCAGAATGCTCTCTTCCCTTAGGTATGACTTATCAAGGCTTTGGCATAATTATTTGTTGTAGGTAGTTTAAATTTGGCACGACTAGTAGAGTTTGACGTCGTAATAGCTTTCTGCTAGTATGAAATTGCTAGGTAATTAATGCAGTGTGCTTGGCAAAGGAGGTGGGCAAATGCGGCAGGCGCTTTTGTGTATTTGGATTTTTCCTGATGCTGGCTCTCCGCTAATGCAGTGGTAGTGTGGGTAGTATATACTGTGGTGAGGTTATTGGTGGAGAGCAATTGGAAGCCCTGAGTTCCTCGTATATTAAGGGCTCAAATTGAGCTAAAAGGTTCAGTCGATAACTGAGTGGAGGAGTAAGGGTAAGGTTAATTATCGGACCCAATATGAGCGGGCTCCATGTTGGATGTGAGCCCGCTCAGTATTTTAATTGAGTATTGTCACTGAGTTGCCTTTATTGCTTGATTAGCTTTGTAGTATTGTATTTTAACGAAACTTCGGACCCTTATATTAGATAATCAATAACGCTAATGTATTTATAATGTGGCTGATATGAAGGTAACACGTTCGCTGCTTAAATTACTGCTGGAAGTTGGAATAGCTTCCCGTCGAAAAATATCAGACGCTATCCGCCAGGGAAGGGTACAGGTTAATGGGATTGTTATAGAGGATTTTTCGTATCTCATTGATAGTAGCTCCGCTGTTATTACTGTAGATGGGAAGCGAATTAATTTGAAATCTGAGCCGAAAGTATATCTTATGCTTAATAAACCGACTGGTGTTCTCTCAACGGTAAAAGATAGTAAAGATCGTAAAACGGTTATTGATTTATTGCCTGAGAAATATCGTAGCCTGAGGCTATATCCGGTTGGGCGATTGGATAAAAACAGCACTGGTTTATTACTTCTTTCCAACGATGGACAACTAACTTATCAGCTTACCCATCCAAAGTTCGAGTACGAAAAAGAGTATCTGGTTAAAATAGGACGGCGGTTACAGCCTGAGGCGGTAAGAAAAATCGAGAATGGAATTCAGCTTGATGGTGGGATTACTTATCCTGCAAAGATAAAAGAGCTAAGTAGTACCTGTCCTTTTAACTACAGCATCATGATTCATGAGGGCAGGAAACGGCAGGTACGTCGCATGTTTGATAAAGTTGGCTATCATGTACTTGCGCTGAAGCGTGTTCGAGTAGGGACGCTTGACCTTGGTGAGCTAAAGGAGGGGAAGATACGCCAGCTGAGTCCTCATGAAGTTAGAATACTTTTATCTAATAGCTGTTAGTGATTTGGGGATACTATATGTTTAGCTGTATTGCTAATTGGGGAGGTCTATGATGAAGAAGAGCGATAACTATGTGGAGTGTTGCAGAAAGGTTTAAATGTGAGGAGATAGCTTGGATGAATTTAATGGTATTTTTGCGGCAGAACAAAATAGAATTTCAAAGTATTGAAAAAAAATCTACCCATCATGCCTCAGATGCCTCTAAGGTTACTAACATCGTCTTAGATAAGATAATAAAGACTTTGGTGTTTGTTGACCAAGATTCTAAGCCATTAATAGCGATAATCAAAGCCGATTGTAAGGTTAGCAGGCATAAACTTGAATCATGTTCAGGATCGAACTCTGTTCATATTGCTACTAATGAGTTTGCAGAAAGAGTTACTGGTTATCCTACTGGAGGAATTCCCCCTGTTGGCCATAAAAAAAAGGTGCCCGTGTATATTGATAGCCAAGTTCTGGTTAATGAAGATATCTGGTGTGGTGGCGGGGCTAGAACCAGGTTAGTCAGGTTGAAAACAGAGGATGTTGTACGACTGGCTTCACCTAAAGTCTGTGATATAGCGCAGACATAGGATGTTATTCTTATCTAGTTAATCCCTTTAGTCAAGCGTGTTGAAAGACATTATCGAGATACTTAAACCAGTATTAGTTGCTATAAGGTCTCACTATAATACCATGTGTTTTTAGGGAAATAAAAGAGATGAGACTTATGGCTTGCTCAAGCTGAAAGGATTTATTGCATTCTAAAGATTTTCTTTTTGGAAAATTCCCTTGTATCCCTGTCTAACCGCGTGGCTCAATTGGAGGAAGATTAGCTGAAGGACTCTTGCATTTTTATATAGCCGAAGGCCATTTGGGTTATAAACTACCAACAGCGATTGAGACCTACCGGAGTATCCTGCATCCCAGACTGCAGTGTGAATGCTATTGCCACAACGTAATAGACTGGAACGTGGCAAACCTAAGGCCATTATATTGTGAGGTATATGAACCACTTCATTGTAGGTGATGAGGTAACAACCCGTTGCCAAATCAATAAATCCTGATTCGTTGAAGGACAAAAGAGAGATGTCAGGTAGAGTTCTATCTTTATTTTTAAAGCCGATAGCGCCAGAGGAAGAGATCGAGGCTATCGCTTTTACAGTAAGATCAATGCCATTAGATTGGAGTTGTTCTTCAATATCTAATAGTCCTTCAACGATAGGAGGATTTATTTTTAACAGCTTTCGAATGTCAGCACTGTTAATAAACGAAGACATTTCTAATTAATCAAAAACTGTAACTGAA
>CAYVML010000190.1:0-3859 GCA_964452475.1 uncultured Dehalococcoidales bacterium | reverse complement strand
TATCTTCATAAAGTCAATAGATAAAGTCCAGTAGTGTAATCGTATAGGTCTATTTACCTTGATCTTTATATTAATTTAGAAATCTGTTTTTCGACCATCTGAAAAGCTCCATGTGGCACTTATTTGGTAATGATATATAATTAATTTACTATGGGTTACAGATAATAATTTTTTAAAAGACTGAACTTTCAAGGAGATAATATGCATTATCTATATGAACAGTTTCGTTCTTATCTGGACCAGGAAAACAAATACGACTGTATAAATTTTGTTATTACTGAACTATCGAACAGCAAAATCGATATTGTTACGCTCTATAACGAAATACTTACACCAGCTCTAAGGGAGAACTATTGTCCAGCGAGTAATAAGGATATATGTATCTGGGAAGAACATGTACGGACTTCAATCATACGAACAATTATCGAGTGTTGCTACCCATATGTTATAGACGAGAGAGATAAAAAATACCGGGCAGCCTTAAAAGATAGAGTGATAGTAGTTTGCCCCACAGAAGAGCTTCACGAAATTGGCGCCCGTATGGTTTCCGATTTTTTTACCCTCTGTGGATTCGATACCATATTTGTCGGTGCTAATACCCCTCAGTTTGAAATTATTAAAGCTATTGAACATGTTAAACCCAGGTATGTCGCCGTAAGTGTAACCTGCTATTACAACCTTGTAGCAGCTTGTAAAACTGTAAAAAGTATAGTTAACATCAGAAATAAAAGCGGATTGGATTTCACCATAATTACCGGCGGGTATGCCTTTAAAAAGAACCCTGAAATGCTTGATAAGATGGGGGCTGATTTACTGCTCGACACATTCGATGACATAAGAGATCTATCCTGAGGCACATACTGATGCTTTCGTTTAAAATTGCAGTTAGATTTCTCAAGTATGGCAAAACGCAGACCATATTAATTGTTCTCGGTATTTCAATCGCGATTTCGATACAAATATTTGTCGGATTACTGATAGGCAGCCTTCAAAAAAGCCTTGTTAACAACACTGTCGGGAATTCTCCGCATATAACAATCTCGTCAGATACGGAAGTTACTGCTATACGTGACTGGAAACAGATAACTCAAAGTATCTATAATCTACGGATCACGAAAGGGCTAGCTGTGTCCGCCAGCTCTAATGCGTTTGTGAAGGGCATCAATACCGACCAACCGGTAATTCTAAAAGGTTTTGACTTCGAACAGGCGGACAGCATCTACAATTTTAGTGATGCTATTTATGAAGGAGAACCATATAGCTCTAATAGAGAAGTACTGATCGGCAGAGAGCTTCAAGAGGAGACCGAAACCATAATTGGCGACAGGCTACAGGTAATATTAACCGATGGGACAGTTAATACCTTTACTATAGCAGGCTTCTATGACCTCGGCGTTGCGAGTATTAACAAAACATGGATACTGACTACTCTAACCACTGCACAACGCATCCTTGGTTTCTATAACCGGGTTTCTTCGATAGATTTAACGGTGAACGATGTATTCGCTGCAGATTCCATTGCTACCAGAATAGATAACTCCCTGAATAATGAGGACCTGAAAGTTGTAAACTGGAAAGAGCTAAATCAAGACCTGTTGAACGCACTAAGCAGTCAACAGCTTTCCAGTATAATAATACAGGCAGTAATAATAATATCTGTAGTCATTGCTATCGCAAGCATTCTAGCTATTATTGTGCTTCAAAAGTCCCGACAGATAGGAATACTGAAGGCAATTGGTATTAAGGATACCACCGCGAGTCTTATATTTATTCATCAGGGTTTTATTATCGGCTTAATAGGGTCCGTGCTGGGTATTACGATGGGTCTTGGCCTACTCTATGCTTTTAATAGCTTTACTTCAGACCCGGAAGGTGATTCTATAATAAAACTATACATAGATTACCGTTTTATATTCTGGTCCTGGCTAATTGCATTAATGTCTTCTATTCTGGCTGGACTAATTCCAGCCAGAAAATCGCTGCAACTCGATCCAGTCGAGGTAATACGGGAAGGGTAAATGAGCTTTGTTGTACAGCTAAAAAAAGTTGATAAAACGTACTCCGGTACCGTTAATAAACAGGTATTGTTCGATATCAATCTCAGCCTTGAAGAAGGATCCTTTAACTCACTGGTTGGTGAATCGGGCAGCGGTAAATCAACTCTGCTAAATGTTATAGGCACCCTGGATAAACCCAGTAGTGGTGAAGTTTTAATCAGTGAGATTTTAACTACAAGCTTGAACAAACAAAAACTTGCTGCTCTTAGAAATAGAACCATCGGATTCGTCTTTCAATTCCATTATCTCCTGCCAGAATTTACCGCACTTGAAAACGTTTTAATGCCTTATTTAATAGGTAAAAAAGAATCCTCAAATAACGTTACCAAATGGTCAACTGAACTATTCGATATATTGGGCATTACAGATGTGAAAAATAATCCTGCCAATAAAATGTCAGGTGGGCAACAACAACGTGTGGCTATCGCCAGGGCACTGGTTAATCATCCCAAACTTATACTGGCAGATGAACCAACTGGTAACCTGGACTCTGAGAACTCGGCGACTATATACAAGATATTCAGGGAGATTAACCAGCAATATAAAACAACATTTTTAATTGTAACTCACGATCGTAATATTGCTTCTCAAACAGATAGAATAATTGAGATACATGATGGGAAAATAACCATAGACATTTATAAATGATACTTTTCCAGTATACAGCTAAAAGGCAATTACCAGAGTCTAAGCGGCCGCTTTAAAAATCCTCACAAAATATTTCCAGTGCCACAGGATGTGAAATACGGCAACAGCGCTCATCGCTATACCTGCCTCAACATGCCAGAATAACATGTTAAAAGGCAGGGAGATACCTGCCTTAAATTCAAGGTTTAATATTATAAATAATCCCAGCAGAGCCGAAACCAGAGTAGAAACCAACAACACTAGATTCCACACCCTGCGGTGTAGCTTCTGGCTGACTATCTTCTTCTTAGACAATATCCATGTTACCAGATACAGAATTGTCGATACTATAAGAATTGGTAGTAAATTATATATGTTTATATGGCGTAGCCCACCTGTGTCTTCATTTTTATATTCGACAATACCGGGAATACCGTCCTCCAGCCCGTTGTTATCAGGTATGGCGTCCAAAGGATTGTAGATAACACTGTTTTCAACGGTGTCGATATCTTCCGGAACTATGTCCTGCTGGGGTGGTAACTGGCTCCTGTCACATATATTGTCATTATTGGTATCTACATAAGAGCCACACGCTCCCGGGTATTCACAATCAACCATACCGCGACTACAGGAATCCCATATACCCTCATCTGCCTGGGCGACTGATACAGTCGAGAGTATATTCGTTACACCAACCATCATCAGGGTAACAAGTACAATAGCAATTATTCTTTTCTTCATTATTTTCCCATCCCATGTGAATCATTTTATATAGGAATTATTAAGTAATTATGAAATCGGCCGGATTAATTCTATAAAAATATTCACCGAGTGCTGCACTACAAATGAAGGCCACAACTAAATCATGAGGATCTTATATCCCTTTACGCTACAAATGATAATGTAAGAATGGGATTATAATGACATAGCCGGTACTCTATGCAGTCCATGGATTACGCTATGAGTATGACTGCTGTCATCTCTTCTGCAGTTTGTCTATTTCTTCCTCTACTTCTCCGGCACCTTCAGCGTAAAATTTTTCTTCATCGGGAGCAAGCTCTTTTAATAACCTGAGGAATTCACCGGCATGTACACGTTCTTCGTTGGCAATGTCCGTCAACACCTCAATAGCCAGCATGTTATCCGTTGACTCAGCTAGCTGCATATAAAGTTGA
>CAYVML010000189.1:0-3865 GCA_964452475.1 uncultured Dehalococcoidales bacterium | reverse complement strand
GAACCCCTTGGTATTGATTCCACTCTGTGGACACAATATGCAAATGGCATGTATGACGCTGCAGGATATTTAAGAATAACCCCAAGAGATATGATGAAGTTTGGTGTAACTTATTTAAATGACGGAGTATGGAATGGTGAAAGAATTATTTCTTCAGAATGGGTTGAAAATAGTTCTCAAACATATAACCAGAATAAAAGAATCAATATCCCGATTGAAGATTCAGGAAAAAGTGGATACGCTTATTCATGGTGTACAAGTGAACTATCCCACTCTGGTGATAAAATAAAGATGTTTCGGGCTAATGATTGGGGTGGCCAGTCAGTTATGGTTTTTCCTGAACTTAATATGGTAGTTGTGTTTACAGGAGGCAACTATGCAGTAAACTCATCGCTCTATGGAATTCTTGAAAGATTTATTTTACCTGCACTTGAATAACATATGATGCACAATAACGCGTAAAAACAATAGCCGGAACAGTAAGTTCAGCGCACCACCCAGTGGGAATCATCCGCTGCAACGTATTGTTAAAAGTTGAATTTTATTTACCCAGTTTTTTAATTTCTTCTTCTACTTCTTCGGCCCCTTCTGCATAAAATTTTTCTTCATCTGGCGCTAATTCTTTTAATAACCGTAGAAATTCTCCTGCATGAGTCCTTTCTTCATCGGCAATATCCTTTAGCACTTCAATTGCTAATTTATTATCTGTTGATTCCGCCAATTGCATGTACAGTTGGACAGCTTCATATTCTGCAGCTATCATGAAACGAATAGCCCGAATGAGTTCCGCCTCCGTTATTTTTCGATTACTGGCAAGACCTGATAGTGGATTTCCAAATTCCGGCATCGTTAAACCTCCTGTTATTGTATTATTGTCGTTCCCTTGCATACCAGTAAGGGATAGGCAATTCTGGAATATTTATCAGCGATAAACATTGAGTAATATTAACTTTTACTATTTTCTTGATTTACTTTCACCAGAAAGTGTTATGCCCTTTTGCTCCAGTTCCTTCTCCATTGCCTTTGTGCGTTTACTTATCTCGTCGGCTTTTGCGAGTAACCAGATAAACACACCCAGCAATGCCAGAAAAATACCGAGCCCGATTGGTCCTGACCAAAAAAGTATTGGAAATAAAGTCTCCATTTCACCCTCCTTTCACTCGTTATGCCTGCCTAATAGATACTGTCCTTATAGTACAATCCAATATTTATGATACTATCTATATTAATATTATGCCAGTTACTCTCACCATCACTGACAGAGCAATAATAATTGATCATTGAGAATAGAGATATTTTAAGCTTACAAAAAGCGGATATTAAGCCAGCATCTCTCATGCTTGCACGTGCGTTCAATAACGATCCCATTAATTCATATGCCTATCCTGATGAAATAGAAAGAGGAAAGAAACTCCCCTATGCATATGAGTTCATTCTACGCTATGGCCTCCGATATGGCGAAACTCACATTTCCTCACAGCAACTGGAAGGTATAGCTCTCTGGGTTCGTTCAAACCGTGTATCAATGACTCTCTGGCGGCTCATCATATCCGGTGCATTCTGGCCAACACTTAAGATGGGTCAAGATTCCGGGAGAAGAATGCAGATTCTTTCCAGGTATCTTGAAGATAAGCATAAAGAGATGGCGCCTTTTCCCCACTGGTATCTTATGCTTCTGGGTGTTGATCCCGAATTTCAGGGTAAAGGGTATGCTGGCAGGCTACTGCGAGCTATGTTCGCCCTAACAGGTGCAGACGGTCTGCCATACTACCTCGAGACAGAAACAGAAAGGAATGTTTCCTTCTATGAGCACTTTGGCTTTAAGGTGCTCGATACCTGTATCTTGCCTGGTACAAAGCTCAAACTCTGGCTAATGCTCAGAAAATCGATATAAGTTTCAACCCTATTCTATCGTCTTGAACATCTTAACAGGCGCTCCGCACACAGGGCAACGCTCAGGAGCTTCGCCTTCTACTGTATAGCCACAAACCTGACAAACGTACACTGGCTTTTGCTCAACGACCTGCTTCGATTCAACCTTTGAGAGAATAGACTTGAACAGAGCATGATGAATTTTCTCTACTTTATTTGCCAGATCAAAGCTGTTTTTTGCTTTTCCATTCCCCTCTTCTTCTGCCTTTTTAATGAAAGAAGGGTACATGGTGCTAAACTCATAGTTCTCTCCATCAATAGCACTACTCAAATTCTCTTCAGTTGATTTAATCTCACCCAACACTTTTAGATGATTTCTGGCATGTACTGTCTCAGCTTCAGCAACCGCACGAAATAATTTAGCCACCTGCTGGTATCCTTCCGCTTCTGCTTTTTCAGCAAAGAAAAGATACTTGCGGTTAGCCTGGCTCTCCCCAGCGAAAGCTGCTTGTACATTATCATCTGTATTACCCATCATATACCTCCTTGCACTAATTATGTATTGTCGTAGTTCATTATATTATTTTCTGCGTAAGAATTCCCATAGTTAATTGCTCAACAATCCTGAACTGAGTAATACCAAATCCTGTAATGATATAAAGTATTACCAGTACAAACAGTGACCAATGCAGTATCCTTCTTACCAGTCTTATCTTTGCTCTGCTGACTATTCAAAAAAGCCTTCATCTAAATCAGCGCTATCGGAATACCCCCTTCTTTCCCAGTAACCACGATAATCGATATTATCAGATAATTCAATTCTGGTTATCCATTTAATCCATTTATAACCCCACTTGCTTTCAGCTACGAGTTGAAAAGGGAACCCTCGTTCCTCAGGAAGTACAACGTCATTCATCTTATGTGCTAACAGAATATCGTTATTCATTACGTATTCGACAGGAAAGGAAGTTGTATACCCATCATAGGCATGGAAAATAATTACTTTTGAACTAGCCAGTGGTTTCGATGTTTCTATTAAATCTCTAACCAGTATTCCTTCCCATAGAATAGTGACACTCCAACCTTCTACGCAATCTAACGTTACAACTTTGGCATAGTTTTTATGGTTATTAATTACTTCCGCATAGCTATAGCTTGCAGGCTTTTCCACAAGCCCATTCACTATAAGCTTATAAGACTCCCTGTCGACCAACTGTGGGCCAAGAATGGAATTCTCTCTGAAATCACCCACCGAGGAAAGTTTGGTTCCTTCATATTCCCTAATCTCAGCAGGTGCCAACACTGATGGCTCATTCGAACTACCACCTGGTATGCAACCATTTACCATTATTAAACTCATGGTTATGACAGCAAGCATGGTTATTGTATAAACCGCTTTTTGTTTCATTTTCCACCTCTGATTACCAGTCTCACGTTTTCCAGTTAATTACCTGTACCCCTAATCAACTGATGTTCTCATTGTATACTTGAACTCTTTTCTTTACCTGGACAGTTAAAGCATCATTATAGACACAACCAGATCTTATGAAGTTACTGTTTACAGATTGAAATGGATTATTAAATACCAGGATTTTCTAGATAATCGAAGGTTGTATTGTAATGCAAACAGATAGCTGCAAAGACAATGCGTAATAGCACTGGATGTAAGCAATTAAGCTAGGAATACATTGTCAACATCGGCTAATATATATTAACCGTCAGCCTATTCAGTTTTTACTATCAATACAGGAACGTTAGAGTGCTTTATCATCCTGTCTGCTACATTGCCTAGATACCAGCTTGACGGTCCCGAACGTCCATGGCTACTCATAACAACCAGGTCTATTTGATTTTTCTCTATATATTCCAGAATTTTCTGCGCCGGGTTCCCTCTTAATACCGTCGTTTGCGGGGTTATCCCATCTTTTTCTAACGCCTCAGCAACCTTGGTAATATACTCCTCTGCACTTTTACTCTCCTGGCTCTCAATCTC
>CAYVML010000188.1:0-3940 GCA_964452475.1 uncultured Dehalococcoidales bacterium | reverse complement strand
TCGACCTCCCAGTGCATACCGTTATAGCTCCTCCAGATTACATAGCGGATCAATTAACAGAGGTATATGCCGGACAAGGCACAATGATAAACTCAGGCGAGTTTAACGGGATGTCCAGCGACGAAGGATATGAGGCAATTTGCAACTTAATAGAAGCAAAAGAATGGGGGACCCGAACCACAATCTATCGACTCCGGGATTGGCTCATCTCCAGACAGCGCTATTGGGGTGCTCCTATACCTGTGGTCTATTGTGATAAATGCGGTATAGTTCCTGTGCCTGAAAAAGACCTGCCAGTTCTACTTCCCCCTGATGCTGAGTTTAAGCCTACAGGAGAGTCTCCACTCAAATATTGCCAGTCCTTTGTCAATACCACTTGTCCTAGATGTGGAGGAACAGCACAGCGCGAAACTGATACGATGGATACTTTCATGTGCTCTAGCTGGTACTTCCTACGCTATACCAGTCCCAAGTCAGATAAGGCAGCATTTGATGCCGAGAATATTAAATACTGGATGCCCGTAGATCTATATACAGGGGGAGCTGAGCATGCCGTCCTGCACCTCCTCTATTCTCGTTTCTTCGTTAAAGCACTAAGGGACATGAAACTGGTTGGTTTTGGAGAACCGTTCACTCGCCTTTTCAACCAGGGCACTATCATTTACCACGGTGGTAAAATGAGCAAGTCGAAAGGCAACGTGATTGCCCCGGACAAGTATGTATCTGAATTTGGAGCTGATGCCGTGAGGGCATATCTTATGTTTATCGGCCCATGGGAATTAGGCGGGGAATGGAGTGATAGCGGATTTTCAGGCATAAGCCGCTGGCTAAATAGAATATGGAAACTAATTAATAAAGACTATTCCAGTCTGACAGTTGAAGCAAATGCGGAGAAAGAGCTTACCCACATCATCCATAAGACAATTAAAAAAACAAGTACTGATTTGGAAGGTTTCCGCTTAAATACAATGCTAGCCACTTTAATGGAGTTTACCAACTACTTACTAAAAGTACAGAAGAAGAAGAAGAACGTTTCAGTGCCTCTTTGGAAGGAAGCCATTACATCCTTGCTCCTTCTCCTGGCGCCCACTGCACCACATTTCACTGAAGAGTTGTGGAACAGGACCAGACATTCCTATAGTATCCATAATCAATTGTGGCCAAAGTGGAATGAACAACTAGCTAGAGAAGAAGAAACTACACTGGCTATTCAGATAAACGGTAAACTAAGAGATAAAATCACAATACCAGTTTCCATAACTGAGGGTGAAGCCAAGGCACTGGTACTCGAGAGAGAGAGAGTGAAAGTCTACACCGAGGGCAAAGAGGTCAGTAAGATTTTCTATGTACCAGGGCGAGTATTAAATATCGTGTTGAAGTGAGATAAAAAAATGAAGATTTGCTTTATAGGTGGGGGAACAATGGGCGAAGCTATAATAAATCGCCTGCTCAATAAAAAATTGGCCAAAGAAGAGGATATAGTAGTGAGTGATATCAGTCAAACACGGCTGGAGTTATTACACTCTAAATATGGAGTATGTACCCTGTCAGACAACAGCCAAGCGGTCAAAGGAACTGACCTGGTTTTATTAGCGGTGAAGCCACAGAATTTATATTCAGCAACTGCAACAATAGAAAACTTGTCTCCTGATCAGCTTGTATTATCTATAATGGCCGGTACTAACTTATCTACCTTACATAATAGCTTAAAACATTCTCAGATTATCCGTGCCATGCCCAACATGCCGGCACAGATAGGAGAAGGAATCGTCATATGGACAGCCACTGCTGAAGTCAATCAAGGACAGAAAAACATGGCCCAGTCTATTCTAAAAGCCCTGGGGGAGGAAATCTATGTCGATAATGAGAAATATATTGATATGGCTACAGCTCTAAGCGGAAGCGGACCAGCTTATGTGTTTCTATTTATCGAAGCCCTTATCGATGCAGGAGTCCATGTTGGCCTGCCCCGTGACATAGCACAAAACCTATCCATGCAGACCATAATAGGTTCAGCTCATACACTCCAGAAAACAGGCAGACATCCCGCTGAGCTAAGGAACATGGTTACTTCACCAGGAGGAACTACAGCCGATGCGCTCTTCCAGTTAGAAAAAGGAGGATTCCGTTCCCTCATCATGAAAGCTGTGGTCGCTGCTTTCAATAAAGCTCAGAAACTCTAGGGCTGCTACCTTTTTAAAGGCAACAGCCCTTAATCTCAGCAATCTATCAGTAGTTAACGAATATTTATTAGAAAGGCTACGCCGGTGTTTTCCCAGGGTTTAGCTTTCCCCATTTCTCCAAAAGCTGTTCATGCGTTTCCTTGTGATCAGGATCACTAACCGGAGCATCAACCGGACATACCTCGGCACACTGAGGACTATCGAACCAGCCTACGCACTCAGTGCATTTATTGGGGTCAATAACATAGCTATCCTCCCCTTCGCTAATAGCTTCATTCTTACACTCCGATTCACAAGCACCACAACTAATACACTCGTCAGTTATCTTATAAGCCATCCTTAAAATACCTCCTGAATTTTTCTGTTATTTTAACAGTCAATCGCATTTTCTGAAACCCCTGGTAATTTTACCTTAAGAACTTTTTGTTTAAGGCCATATCAACATTATCAGGAACCAACCCATGCACAGAACCACCCAGTTTTGCTATCTCCTTGATGACGCTAGAGCTTAAAAATTGATACCTGGAGCTTGTCATCAAGCAAACCAGCTCAATGTCCGCCGCCAGTTTTTTATTCATCAGCGCCATTGCCAGTTCCCTTTCAAAATCGGAGATTGCCCTCAGCCCCCGCACCATAACCTCTCCCTTCATCCTGTGGATAAAATCAATCGTAAGACCGCTGAAAGATTCGACACGTACATTTGGCAGGTCTCTAACCGTCTCTTCAACCATGCTCAACCTTTCATCAATTGAAAAAAGCACCTTCTTCTCTGGCTTGTCATGAATGCCAATAACTAACTCTTCGAAAATAGTCGAGGCTCGCCTGGCAATATCAAGATGCCCTTCTGTGATTGGATCAAATGTTCCCGGGTAAACTGCTATTGTCATTACTTAAACCTCCTCCTTGATAAATAGAAATATGACTATCACCATAGTGGCGTTGTCTAACTAGATGTAAATCAGCATAACCCGATCTCAGCGGAAATCGCTGTGCATGACTAACTACTACTGTAGATATTTGTTTTACTAGTTTAGAGCTAGCTAAAGTGACCAATAAACCATCTACTGAGGGATCCGAATATGGTGGATCCATAAATATTACATCATAACAATTATCAAGGAAAATAATGGCTTTACTTACACTACAACAATAGACATGTGCCTTATCTTGTAACCTTATTTTATTCAAGTTATGCTCAATAGCACTACAACTCTTCCTGTTCTGGTCTACAAAATCAACCCAGTCCGCGCCACGACTTAAGGCCTCTATACCTAAAGCCCCACTACCAGCATATAAATCAAGAACACGCCCCCAGTAACCATCGGTATTTTCCAAAATAGTGAAGACCGCCTCCCTTACGCGATCAGTAGTAGGACGAATAAAACGACCTATAGGGACCTTTAACTGAACACCTTTTGACTCTCCGCCGGTAACCCTCATCTAGCATCTCAACACAGGACACATTATAGTATGCTCATTGGAATAGCTCAAGGCAATTTTGCGTAAATTGACTACAAATGAGGCATACTCTATAATTGCCTTCAGGTTAGGGTAGAAAAGGTTATTTAATGAGGAGATATCGTTAATGGCTACTGGTTTTGAAAGGTTTTCCGAAGGAGCCCGAAAGGTTCTTGCACGAGCGCAGGAAGAAGCACAGCGTTTGGGGCATAGTTATATCGACACTGAGCATATACTTCTGGGAATTGTAGGTGAGGAGACAGGAGTTGCAGCCAAGGTGTTGAGCAACCTGGGTGTTC
>CAYVML010000187.1:1575-3951 GCA_964452475.1 uncultured Dehalococcoidales bacterium | reverse complement strand
TTTAGGTGAAAAAGCCTTTTGCCTTTCCATCAAAAATTGTCTGTTGAGCCTCAGTGCTAAGGAGGCTGATGTAAGAAAACTCCTAGAAGAAATTTCGGAAAAAACCGGTGTTGAAATTGAGATCGGTGCCAACGTACAGGGTACCATTTCCATCTTTTTCCATGACCTTACACTGGAGGAGGCCCTCAGAAAAATAGCTGTAAACCGTGGAATAGTCTTCTCAAAAGAGAAGGGGCAAAACGAATATCAGATCTCCAAGGTATCAATATTTCCCAGCTCTATGAAGTGGGACAAAATCCAGACCAAATCATCCGCTACTGGCCACGAGTTATCTACCCATTTATCCCGGAAGCCTTTAGCCCAAACATCCTTAACGATGAAGGCCAGCTCCCACAAAAGGCCTACCACCGTAGTAACCATAACAAACGAAAAGACGGGCGTTACCTCCAGAGTAGTTTCCAACGAGCTCATTGTCCGCTTTAAAGAAGGACTCACCAAAGAGGATATAGAAGCCTTGATTGCCAAGACAGGTTCAACGGGAAAGACGCATATTCAGGCGCTTAACTATTACGTCCTATCTCTACCTTCTCAGCTTTTGGTCGATGAAGCCCTGGCTTGGTTCTGGCAGCAAGGTGTTGTGGAGCAGGCTGAACCCAACTATTTGATCCCCATAAAGGCCATTCCTAATGACCCTGAATATTCAAGACAGTGGGCTTTGCACAATACCGGCCAGACGGGCGGCGCTAACGATGCCGATATTGATGCGTTGGAGGCCTGGGATATTGAGCAGGGCAAACCTGAAGTGGTAATCGCCATTATTGACACCGGCGTGGATTACACACACGAAGACCTCGCTGCTAATATCTGGCAAAACACAGGAGAAATGCCGGACAATGGGGTCGATGATGAGAACAACGGGTATATTGATGACGTAATGGGATGGGATTTTGTTGACTCCTTTGGGGGAGCCGCGGGTGAAGATTTTAAAACACCAGACAATGATCCTATGGACAGGCACGGTCACGGGACCCATGTAGCAGGGATTGCGGGGGCGGTTAGCAATAATGAAGTAGGCATTGCAGGGGTGGCCTGGAACTGTAAGATTATGCCGGTAAGGGCGGGATACAAGACGCCATCCGGTGATGGAATTCTTGAAAGTGACGATGCCGCCCAGGCCATCATCTACGCTGCTGAGAATGGGGCCAAGGTGATCAACCTGAGTTGGGGTGATTACCAGAAATCAAACCTGCTTGAAGACGCAATGGCCTATGCTATCGGTAATGGAGCCCTGATTTGTGCTGCAGCGGGCAATGAAAACTCAAACAGCCTCATCTACCCCGCAGCATCTGATAATAATGCGGTTTTGGCCGTTGGGGCTACTGACAGCAATGACCGGAAAGCACCTTTCTCTAATTACGGTAATTGGGTCCATGTCTCAGCTCCGGGCTTGAACATTTACAGTGTCTATCTCAACTCCACCTACCGTCTAATGAGCGGCACATCTATGGCCACGCCGCACGTGGCAGGAGTGGCCGCACTGCTCTCTTCTTATCTTCCCGAGCTTTCTCCTCTTGAAGTAAAAACAAGGATCATGCGATCTGTTGATGTCCTGGAAATTCTTGACGGGAAAAATAGTACTTCCGGAAGAATTAATGCCTATTCGGCGCTTATAGAAGACTATTCTGATCCTCATATTTTCTCACTGACCCCCAATGCCGCTCATGAAGGGGATCAAATCTCTATCTTTGGAGATAGCTTCGGTATTGAACAAGGCTCTGGGGTTGTAACCTTTTATCCAGAAAAAGACGCGGAGATTATCTCTTGGGATACCACAACTATTGTATGCAGGGTTCCCGAAGGTGCGCGGACAGGTGAGGTAATAGTAACTACTTCAGAAGGCGCCAGCAATGGAGTTGACATCACCATTCTGATAAAATTTTACGATGAGACATTACTAGAGAATGAGTTTTTGGCCGGAGGACAAGCCCAGGGGTGGCAGGCCGATGATCAGTCCTGGCTATATCAACTGCCTTTTTCTTTTCCATTTTTCGGCCAGCAGTACAGCAGCGTCTATGTGTGTTCTAATGGCTATCTGGATTTTACCAACAGCGCTCCTTCTTATCTAAGCTCCTCAGAAGTCTTCAAAGCACGAACTATGATTGCTCCCTTATGGGATGACTTAATAACCAACGGCACATCTCAGCAGGATGAAGATATTTATATCCATTCGGCCTCTGTTTATTCAGTATGCTTTCGCTGGGCAGGGGAGCGATATGAGACTGGAGATCCGATCAATGTTGAGGTAATCCTGTATGAAGATGGTCGAATTAAATTCAATTATGGCCAAGCTAATACCAATTTATCCCCAACCATAGG
>CAYVML010000187.1:0-1565 GCA_964452475.1 uncultured Dehalococcoidales bacterium | reverse complement strand
TGAGAAAAACGACTTAAATCAGGTCCAGACAGTTCTTTTCACGCCCCATGAGCAGTCTTTCACTATTTCTCTAGACTTGGGCTGGAACCTGATATCGCTTCCGATAGTCCCTGAGAATAATCAGGCCAGCGAGATTATGAGCGATGTAAGTAGCGGCATTGAAAGTGTCTGGGGATATAAAGATGGAGCATGGCAAATCTACATCCCAGGATATCCTGAAATGAGCAATCTGCAAAATATGAAAAAGGGCCATGGTTATTGGGTCAAAACGAATCAGAAAGGATTGAGCATTCAAATCAAAGGGCAATTAAAGACTACGTCAATTGCGTTAACTCCGGGGTGGCACCTGATAGGATTTAACTCCTTGCAAGGCATGCCTGTGGAAGATGCCCTTGCAGATGTTGAAGGGGAGATTGAAAGTATATGGGGTTATAAAAACGGCGTATGGCAAGTTTACGATCCCCAGAATCCGGGGTTTAATGATCTGGAAAAGATAGAGCCGAAGAGGGGATATTGGATCAAAATTAGACAGTGATATTCTGTTTAAAGAGGAGGGAAAAATGAGGGCCAAATCTACAAGAAATGTCATATTATATCTAGGCTTAGTTCTTCTAATAGCGTGCTCTAGTGGGCATGTCTGGGCTTACAGTGAACCAGGTAGTTGTGGCGTTCCTAAGGGTTTTCATCCCAACCTGTTATCAGTCGGTGAAAAGATACAAAGTTCTCACATCAGTGGTGAACAATATAATTCATATTTCTATACCTTGGGGGATGTTATTATTTTCAGTTATTATGATAACACTGATTACTCAATAATAGATTCTTCGGATACTGTGGTAGCTACTGGTACCCTGAATAAAGATGAAAAGATTGTGATAAGCCTCAGCGAAGGGATTTTCACGCTGGTAAGCAACAAAAAGTTTTCCTATCTTGTTGGCGATCCAGTATCAAGTGCTTGCGTTGGATATCATGCTATTGATAAGGAAGGATATGCCGCAGGAACAGAGTTTCTGACGTACGGTGCTTCATCGAGTTGTGGAAATAAGCTTGTTGTTTTTGCCTTCAATAATAACACGTCTATTGAATTATCAGACATTGACAGCCAAGAGGTCCTATTTTCTGGAACAATTAACAAAGGTGATCATTATATTATGAACGGCAATGGGCGTTTTGTAAAAGTAACATCAGATAAGATTGTTTCAGTATTAACACACGATGACCAGGGATACTACGTAGCGTCTAACACCAAAAGGTTCGTGGGCACAGAATTTTACACTTACACTTATGCAACATGGACCAATGGATGTAATGTAGTTGCCTATCAAGATGATACAGAAGTTACAATCAAGAACAGTAGCACCGATACTGTCGTATGGGCGGGAACTTTAAACCAATACGAACATCATTCTGAGCAATTTAGTACCAAAGATACATATATTGATGTTACAAGCAGCAAGCCGATTTCTGTCTCTATGTTACCAACAAGCTATTCTTCATCTTACCATCACGGGTCTTATGTCCCTGACGGTGAGGGCTCAGGTATAGGCAAAAATTTTGTTACTTAT
>CAYVML010000186.1:0-4040 GCA_964452475.1 uncultured Dehalococcoidales bacterium | reverse complement strand
AAAAACTGATCCTAAATGAACCCAGGAACACATATAAACTGATGAAAGAATGGCTTAGCTTAATCCTTTGAATATACAATATACTCCACTATAAACAGGAACAGTGGAAATAGAGTACTCAATAAAATCTGCGTATCCAGTCCAATTATTTTAGCCTTGCTTATCATATTGAGCGACCTGAAAATCAGGAAGATGATTGCTCCTAAAGAAAGGCTCTGGAGAATCCCAAAAATAAAAAATGATGTCTTCTTTCCCACCTATCCCTCCTAGATACCGTCAAGTACTATGTACTATACAGTAGTAAACAGGTCCTTAACGCCGTTCGAGGGTCATGGCACCTGTTATGCATAGCATGCTATTTATACTTCTTCGTTATCCAGTTTCACTCACTTGATTCTTTCTTCGATGATGAATATTCTAATTGGCGGAGGGGATGGGATTCGAACCCATGTTCGCCAAAAGCGAAAACGGTTTTCAAGACCGTCACCATCAGCCTCTCGGTCACCCCTCCAATCCAAATAAATATATTGAATAGTATTGTATATCGTTGAACTTGGCCAGGCAATGTTAACATTACAGCTTATTCGAATTATGTTATTATTCGCTTCTAGAGTCATGTCTTATAGTTCGTTACGTATTATAGATGCTAACTTTAATCGTGCAAGCGAAGGGTTACGCGTCCTAGAGGATATAGCCCGTTTCACTCTCAATGATTATACAATCAGCCAGCAACTTAAAATCATTCGCCATAACCTTGCTGAGGAAAGCAAGTCACTAGCCCCGGAATTGCTATCCCAGAGAGATTCTCAGCGCGATGTCGGCGCAAACCTGGAAAAGCATGCCGGGCAATTAGCAAAGCAAGCTCACAGAGATTTGCCTGATATCATTACAGCCAATGCCAAAAGGGTGGAACAGTCACTGCGGGTAATCGAGGAACTGGCTAGATTAGCAGATCCCAACATAAAAATCGATCCTCACCACATTGAGCAAGCACGGTTCCGTCTTTACACCATGGAAAAAGAGTTGACCTCGCGGATCCTTCGCAGATACAAGATACAACAACTGAGAGGGCTTTATGTCATCCTGGATAAGCAACTCCTGGCTGGCAAGGATGAGATAAAAGTCGCCTCGATGGTTTTACATGGAGGAGCTAAAGTCATCCAGCTTCGTGATAAGCAAAGCAGTAAGGCAGATTTACTATCCACGGCAGAGAGGCTCCAAGAGCTTTGTCATAAATCAGATGCAATGTTTGTAATAAATGATTGCCTAGACTTAGCCCTGGCTGTTGATGCCGACGGAATTCATATAGGCCAAGGAGACTTACCCTTACCCATTGTCAGGAAAGAGCTGCCCATAGATAAAATAATCGGTTGCTCTGCCAGGACTGTACCTCTAGCCATAAAGGCACAAGAAGAAGGTGCAGATTATGTTGCTTCGGGTTCGATCTTCCCCACCACTACAAAGGCTGATGCCATTGTTATAGGCACTGAGAAGCTTAAACAAATCAGACAGGCGATATCAATACCTTTAGTAGCCATTGGTGGAATTAAAAGCAATAACATCGCCCAGGTTATAGCTGCCGGTGCTGACTCTGCTGCTGTAATCAGTGCTGTCCTCAGTAAGGAGAATATCGAAACTGCTGTGAGAAGTCTTGTCGAAAAAATGGAGAAAGCAAGAGAAGGAACTATCATAAAATGAAAATGAAATCACGGTCGCGTTTCAATAGCCCAGTTGACGCAGGAAATAGAAAGGAGGATTTATGGATTTAGTCTGGGTTTGCATAGTGGTGGGGCTGATTGGATTTGGGGTAGTAGCATTCTTCATACGATATGTTTTAAGCCAAGATCAGGGTTCACAAAAGATACGGGAAACATCTCATGCAATCCGGGAGGGTGCGATGGCCTTCATTGGCAGGGAATACCGCACCCTGGCTATTGTGGTCGTAGTAATAACCATCATTCTGGCAGTTGTTCCCATGCTTGGCTGGAGAGTAAGTGTATCTTTTATTTTTGGAGCTATATGCTCTATGGGCGCAGGTTATGCCGGTATGAACATGGCGATAAGAACTAATAGTAGGACTTGTGCTGCAGCTCAGAAAAGCCTGAACCATGGCTTACGAGTTTCCTTTAGAGGTGGAGCGGTTATGGGATTGACAGTAGTCAGCATAGGTATCATCGGCATTGCCATTCTCTATATTACCTGGCATACTGATCCTGCTTTCCTGGCTATAATACCTGCCTATGGAACAGGGGCTTCACTGGTAGCCCTCTTCGCAAGAGTAGGTGGAGGTATTTTTACCAAAGGGGCTGATTCCGGGGCTGATTTGGTAGGTAAAGTGGAGGCAGGGATACCCGAGGATGACCCTAGAAATGCTGCAGTGATCGCTGATTTTGTAGGTGATAACGTTGGTGATGTCGCAGGCATGGGCGCAGACCTATTTGAGTCTTATGTTGAATCAATCGTAGCTACTATGGCAGTAGCCCTGGTAGCTACTGGAGCAATTGCAGTTGGTGGCGAAACTTTTAACCTGGTACCCAGTATTCAGGTGGCCTGGTGGCTCCCTCTCCTGGTTCGTGCAGCAGGAATAATTGCTTCAATAATTGGCTGTTTCATTGTAAAAGTAGGCGAAAAACCCAAAATGAGCGCCTTGCTAGCAGCTCTACGTCGAGGGACAAACGTCGCGATAGTGCTAGCCGCAATTTTTTCTTTCTTGATAATCAATGCCCTTGGTGCCAGCCTAGGAGTTTTCTGGGCAGTATTGGCAGGGCTGGTGGCAGGGGCTCTTGTAGGAGAGAGCACAACCTATTATACCTCGTATGCTTATAGCCCTACATTGAAAATCTCCAAGTCTTCAACCTCGGGCGCCGGTGCTACCATAGTTCGCGGTTTTGCCAATGGATTGATTAGTACCTGGGCTCCGGTGCTCCTGATAGTCGCTGCTATGATTGTGGCATACAAGTTTGCTGGCATTTATGGCGTGGCTATGGCAGATATTGGCCTATTGTCTACTCTGGGTATAACATTAGCTACCGACGCCTATGGACCTATAGCTGATAATGCGGGAGGGATAGCCACAATGGTGGGACTTTCCCCTGAAGTACGTGAGAGAACTGATGCTTTGGATTCACTGGGCAATACGACTGCAGCTACTGGAAAAGGATTCGCTATATGTGGTGCTGCTCTGACTTCAGTGGCTTTACTACTTGCCTATATACTACATGCAGAAATAGAATGGGCGGAATTGAGCTTGCTAGACATACATATCGTCGCCGGCGTGTTTATAGGCACTCTAATGCCTGCTGTTTTTTGTGCCATGACTATGAATTCGGTAGGCGTAACGACGGAGCTTATTGTAGCAGAAGTACGCCGCCAATGGCGTGAAATAAAAGGTATACAGGAAGGAACATCCAGCCCAGATTACCGTAAATGCGTAGATATTTCCACCAAGGCAGCACTAAAGCAAATGATGGCACCCTCCTTAATGGCCATAATCGCACCTATTCTTGTAGGTGTTGTCCTGGGTAAATATGCACTGGCTGGCTTTCTTATCGGGTCCATTGCCTCTGGGCTTATCCTAGCTATTACTCTGAACAATGCCGGGGGCTCCTGGGATAATGCGAAGAAATGGATAGAAGCTGGCAACTTTGGCGGTAAAGGTTCAGATGCTCATAAAGCTGGGGTTATTGGTGACACCGTAGGCGATCCGATGAAAGATACTGCGGGACCATCTTTGAATATCTTGATTAAGTTAATGTCAGTAATTTCATTGATGCTGGCACCGGTGTTGATGAATTTTAACGGTTTATTATAAAACTAACCATTAAAGCGTGAACGCTTCGCCAATTAAACAGGGCCTCTCGAAATGAGAGGCTCTGTTTTTTAAGTCCTCTCTACAGGGAAGCTATTCCTGCTTCTTTTTGAGACGTATTTACCTTGATGCTACAATTGAAAGGCCATGCCAGACGCAATATTTATAAAGGGAGCCAGGGAGCACAATTTAAAAAACATAGACATCTCCATTCCAAGAGAGAAGTTGGTAG
>CAYVML010000185.1:0-4050 GCA_964452475.1 uncultured Dehalococcoidales bacterium | reverse complement strand
ATTTTATTTTGTAGTTGTATATTATCGCGGGTCTTATTCGTCCATTGCCAGGCCATTTTCAGAAATTCATCTCGACCTATCTCTTGCCTAGTAACGCCTTTTTCAGCTAGCTGTTTTTCAACTATAATTTGCGTAGCGATGCCTGCATGATCCGTACCAGGAAGCCATAATGTTGGATAGCCCTTCATACGGTGCCATCTTACAATTATATCCTCTATTGTTAAGGTCAGTGCATGGCCCATATGAATTTCACCTGTCACATTAAGCGGCGGCATGATAACAACAAATGGTTTTTTTTCATGGTTAATATCTGGAGTAAAGTAGCCATGTTGCTCCCAGTACTGATACCATTTTTTTTCAATTATGCCAGGCTTATAAAATTTCGTTATTTCAAGGGGCATACTGCACACATCCTGATATTATAATTTTTCAGTGAGTTTAATAACTACACGATCTAAAATTACATCTGCCACTGTTCTCTTTGGCAAAAGGGGTAAGACATCTATTTGGCCATTCTTGTCAACAATTGTGACACGGTTATTATCTGAGCCAAACCCACTATCTTTCATAGTAATATCGTTAGCCACAACAATATCAAGCCGTTTTTGCTGCATTTTCTCTTTAGCATTTTCTAATAAATTACCACTTTCAGCAGCAAATCCTACTTTCATAAAATCACCAGTGACATTTGCCAATATGTCAACTGTAGGTTGCAGTTTCAAATTATACACTGCATCCCGCTTCTTTAGTTTTTCAGTAGCCCTGCTTATGGGGCAATAGTCACTTACCGCGGCAGCCATTATCAAGACATCAGTTGTAGAAACAACTCCTCTTACAGCTTGATACATTTCATCTGCAGTCGTGACGTTTATGATATTAACGCCAATGACATCATTGAGAGCAGTTGGGGCTGAAATTAGAGTCACTATAGCACCCCTGTCTCTTGCAGCTTCAGCTAAAGCGTAGCCCATTTTTCCTGAAGAGTGATTGGTTAAATATCGAATAGGATCAATAGACTCTTGGGTGGCACCTGCAGTGATTGTAACATGTTTATTATATAAGTCGCCACCTATAGCTAATACCTGGCAAATGGAGCCTATGATATCATTGACACTGGCAAGTCTTCCCAAGCCTATCTGACCAGATGCTAGCCTACCATATGCTGGCCCTACCACAATAAAGCCACGCTCTTTAAGTTTGGATAGGTTTTCTTGGGTTACTGGATTTTCAAACATATCTACATTCATTGCTGGCGCAATAATTGTAGACTTTTTATTAGCTAGTACCGTAGAACATACGATTTCATCGGAGATGCCGGCTGCCAGTTTGGCGATAGTATTTGCTGTAGCAGGAGCAATAATGACAATATCAGCATTTTGTGCAATAGACACGTGAGTAACGCCTGGTTTTACAGCTGCAGCAAACATGCTGCTGATTACAGGTTTCCCTGTGAGGCTCTTAAATGTTAGCGGAGTGACAAATTGCGTAGCTCCATCAGTCATTATTACCTCTACATTTGCCTCTAACTGCGTTAACTGTCTGGTGATATCTATTGCTTTGTATGCTGCTATGCTACCAGTCACTCCCAACACAATTGATTTACCTTTTAACATCGCAGACTCCTTAAATACTCTCTTCCCTATTTTTTTCATAAATAAGCTGCAATCCTATTAAAGTTAGATTGGGCTCTACTTTCTGAATAACCGGAATTCTGGCAATCAATTGAGCATATCCACCTGTAGCTACCACCATTGTTTTATAAGCCAGCTCCTGTTCAATGTGTTTTATTATGTTTTCGATAAGTCCAATATATCCGAAGAATATACCAGATTGCATAGCTGATATTGTATTTCTGCCGATTACATCCTTCGGTTCGACGAATTCAATCCGTGGAAGCACAGCGGTGCGGTTGAATAAAGCTTCACTAGTTATGCTAACTCCAGGTGCTATAACTCCACCAAGATAATCACCACTTTTGGAGATAACATCAAATGTAGTAGCAGTACCCAAATCAATAACAATAACAGGTTCAGGATACAAATAATGAGCAGCTACAGCATTTACCACCCGATCTGTACCAAGCTCATGTGGATTTTCCACACAAATGCGAACTCCTGTTTTGATGCCAGCTCCTACTGTCATTGGCGAAATACCTAAATACTTCTGTACTGCCTGTTGGAAAGTGGAAACTAATGGTGGCACAACACTACAGAGAACTACTACATCTACCTCTTTAACCTTAATATTCTTACTCTGAAGTAAAGTAAGTAACAATATTCCATATTCATCTGCCTGTCGGTTTAACTCAGTAGCTAATTGCCAATTTGCTCTAAGTTTTTTACGTTCAAATATACCTAATTTGATGCTGGTATTTCCAATATCTATGGTCAACAACATGGAGATTTACCTACTCTGTTAAGAGGATGTTTTGAGTATAACATCTTGCCTTAACTTTCGCCATGTGTATTGATGATTCTTCAAGAAGGTAACATATTAATCACAGATAAGACACTGTCTAGGGAATAGGTACTTGTGTTGTCCATACTTTTGCTTCTCGACTATATCCATTTGTGATGCCGCAAGTAAGCATACATTCCTACAGCGATAAGAAGCATAACCATTGATATTGCTCCTAAAGGAAACATACTTCCATTTTCAACACCTCCTGGCAAGGCTATATTCATACCAAATATACTTGCAATAAGGGTTGCTGGCGCTAGAAGAGCCATGATAATAGTTAATACATTCATGATTTCTTGAATTCGATGCGATGTTAACCAGTTGCTTGTTTCAGCAAGTCCATCAACTACTTCTTTACAGTCTTCGAGTTCATCCCATATCTTACGAAAATGGTCTGCAACATCTCCAAAGTAAACTTCTTGATCTTCCTTAAAGAAAGGATATTCTTCCTTCTCAAGTATTTCTATTACAGAAATTTGAGGTCTAATTATACGTCGGAAGGAGATAAGATCGCGCCTTATTATAGAAATTTGTCGAACAGTTTTAGGAACCGTTTCCGTAAAAATAATCTCCTCGACCTCATCTATGTTTTCACTAACTTTTCTTAATATAGGAAAGCAATAATTAACTAATCTATCGAGAATGTGATAGAGAAGAAAACCAGAACTCTTACCAAGGTAAATCTGTCTGCTCTTATCAATCGTACAACATTCCTGAAAAAGTTTAGCCAGTGGTTTGAGTGTAATAGATTTGTTAATTGTAACAACATAATTTTCTCCGATGAATATATCTACTTCGTTGGGACGTGTCATATGATTTTCTTTATCAAACACCGGAAAATGAAGAACCATAAAAACACGATCTTCATATTCATCGATCTTAGGGCGTTGGACGCGGCTAAGTACGTCTTCCAGGTCTAATGGGTGGAAATTGAATTTCTGGAGTAAATAATCCACCTCATTAATAGTAGGTCTTTCGATATGATACCAGCTTAGTTTTCCTTGTGTAACATAATTAACCTTTACTTCTTTTTTCCCATTAACAGACATATATATTCTCCGCTTTCTATTTTTAGTATTTTAACACTGATTTGCTGGTGTAGGCTAGCCTCACAGCATAATATATACAATAAGTATGCTTATAATTACTATCATCTAAGAGCCACTATATTTATTTGACAATTGGCTAAAATGTCTATACTATCTACCTTGCATGTAATTGTGTACATGTGTACGTTAACAATTGAATAGTAGATTGAAGGTAAGGTTTTAATTATAGAGAGTTTGATCCTGGCTCAGGATAAACGTTGGCGGTGTGCTTTATGCATGCAAGTCGTACGGGATTATAGTTTTCGGATTATAGTCTAGTGGCAAATGGCTGAGTAATACATAAGTAACCTGCTTGCGAGTGGTGGATAACTTGCCGAAAGGCAAGCTAATACAGCATATGATAATCAGGGATCTCCTGGTTATTAAAGCCGTTAGGCGCTTGCAAAGGGGCTTATGCCTGATTAGCTAGTTGGTGGGGTAATAGCTCACCAAGGCGATGATCAGTAGCTGGTCTGAGAGGATGGTCAGCCAGATGGGGACT
>CAYVML010000184.1:0-4067 GCA_964452475.1 uncultured Dehalococcoidales bacterium | reverse complement strand
CCCCTGCTTGTGCCAGTCTTAGCTGGTGAAAGACCACGAAGCCATCATGTCCAGAACAGCATCATTGCGGCTATTGATATCAGCACCTTTACCGACCTGGATGCCTATAAGAAAAACATAGACCAGCTTATCGAGAGAGAAAAAGCATTACCGAAAGCTGATGGAATTCAGGAAATAATGGTTCCCGGTGAGCCGGAAAACAGGGTCTATAAGGAACGTTCTAAGAATGGAATTCCCCTGCCTGGCGGCACGGTGAATAATCTAAGGGAGATAGCCAGCAGGCTTGAATTGACGGCGCCCTGTTAACCCACATTTATGAACCCGTGGCAATTTATCCGTGCGATTAAACTATCAGAAGGAGTATATGAATGAAGGCTATAGCGATTGTAGGTAGTCCACGGAAGGGTGGAAATACCGAGATATTTGCAGGGCATGCGTTGAAGGCGATTGCAGAAGAGGGGATAGAGACAGAACTGGTGAGCCTGGCTGGAGTTGACATAAAACCATGCAATGCCTGCATGGATTGTGATAAGGAGGAGACCTGTCCAATAAAGGATGATTTACTGCCCATATACCACAAGATGAAGGCAGCCGATGCCATAATACTGGCATCTCCCGTGTATTTCGGCTCTGCAACGGCTCTTATAAAGGCGTTGATGGAAAGGGCTGGCTATATTGCCTATCACAACGACAGGGTATTTGAAGGGAAGGTGGGTGGTGCTATGGTGGTTGCACGCAGGGCAGGAAAGGGCTTTACTTTTGCGCAAATCAACTTCTGGTTTCAGATACAGGGCTTCTATATGCCCGGTTCAACCTACTGGAATGTTGGCATCGGGCGTAACATAGGAGAGGGGGAGAAAGATGAGGAAGGGATGCGTACAGCATGGAACTTCGGCAAGAACGTTGCATTCCTTTTAAAGAAATTGAAGGCATAGTGGCTGCTGGAAGATGGTGATGGGTGGAAGCGCGTCATAAGGATGGATCAGTAAAATATAGGGATTATGCATAGAAAAGCGGGGAAAAACCAAAAAAACATGGGGACGAACCGCATAACTACAGGGATAAACAGAAAAAACATGGGGACAAACCACAAAAGCGCTGGGATGAAAGGCTAATACAAGGGGACGATCTGAAAAGACAAGAAAAAATTTCACGGCAACAGGGAAGTGCTACGACCGGTAGGGGAGATGCTCAGCAGAGACCGGGAAAAGGCATTCAGCCAGGGAACCCTTCGCCACAGCAAACATCAAGAGGTAAGCGTGCCCATAGAACTGAAATAATGGGAAAAGCCCCGGTTTGGGGGTTGCTTGCTCGTTTTTCGGGGCCAGCCATCATTTCCATGGTGGTGGCAGCCAGTTATAACTTGGTTGATGCCATCTTCGTAGGTCGTCTTGGTTCTGAGGCACTTGGAGCACTGGCGATTGCCTTTCCACTGATGATGATATTCATGGCAATAATTATGGGAGCGGCGATGGGGGCAACCTCCTTTATATCGCGATGCTTTGGTGCAGGCGAACATGAGGAAGTCGACAGAGCTGCTGGCGGAGCTATAGGGCTGGCAATTCTGATTGGTCTTCTCATGACTGCTATCTGTCTGCCTAATATAGAAGGATTGCTTCGTATTTTTGGTGCTACCGGGTCTGTGCTGTCACTGGCAAATGAATACATGTATATTTTGGCTGCCGGCGCTGTGGTGATGTCATTGGGTTTGGTCATGGGGAATATAGTCAGGGCAGAGGGCTGCCCAATACTTTCGGGGGCGGCTATGATAGCCTCGGCGGTGACTAATATCATCCTCGACCCTATACTTATCTTTGGTCTGGGACCGGCGCCAGAGCTGGGGGTTGCCGGGGCAGCCATAGCTACAGTATTAGGTAGAGGCGTTGGAGTAGTTATCATCCTTGTCCATTTTATCTCAGGCAGGACGCAATACCGGTTTCGACCTTCGTATTTTCTGCCCCACCCCAAAACGGTAGCCAGTTTTTACCGGGTGGGCTTTGCTTCAACCGTTCGGATGAGCAGCATGTCGATAGTTATTGCCTTTGCTAACACCATAGCAGTTTCCTTCGGGGTTATTCCGCTGGCTGTGCTGGGTGTTGTCTTTCGACTGGCTCGCTTTATCTACATGCCGACCATGGGCCTTGGACAGGGGATGCTGCCGCTGGTGGGCTATAATTTCGGCGCTCGACAGCAGGAACGTGTTGGCGAACTGGTCATCAAGACAGGGATGTTGTCTCTGGGATGGGGACTGCTGTGCTGGTCTACGCTTATGCTATTCCCTGCGAAAATAATGGCGGTATTCAACTCAGACCCGCAGTTTCTAACTGTTGGCGTACCAGCCATGAGGATATTCACCATATTGCTGTTTGTTGCACAATTGCAGAGAATTGCCAGCTTCTTCTTCCAGGGCATTGGTAAGGGAAGAGCCTCGCTGGTACTGGCATCTGCCCGACCGGTCATCTTTCTGGTGCCTGCATTGCTGGTGCTGCCACGGTTGTTTGGGGTAAATGGCCTTTGGATGGCTTTCCCGGTGGCTGATGGATTATCAATACTGTTGACTTTTGCCTGGACATTCCGTGAATTCCGTAATCAGGGCATTCCTATACGCTTTCGCTATTAATAGCCGCTTGTGGAAATAAGATGATAAAACTGCCATACTGAAAGGTGCTATGTGGGCATATGTTCTATTAGGAGTTCTCCAGGGAATATTTGAGTGGCTGCCGATTTCCAGCGAAGGTATCGTTGCCTTCTCAAGTGAGCTATTGCTGGAAGGAGTAAATCCTGTTGACATTGCTCTGTTTCTGCACCTGGGAACCTTCGTTGCAGTACTGGTCTACTTCAAAAAAGCCTGGAAGGAAGTTATCCAGTTTAAAAACCCTGTGCTGCTCCGTTTCCTGGTGATAACAACGCTGGTATCTCTGGCAATTGGATATCCCTGCTACCAGTTGCTCCACGATGTTGCTGTGGGAGCCGTACTGCTGCTGGTCATGGGAGCTGGTTTGTTGCTTACAGCCCTGTTTCACCGGTTGAGGCAAGGGGGTGATGCAGAGCTGAATCGTGGCTCGGACAAACTGGCTGTGCTGGCAGGATTATTACAGGGACTGGCAGTGATTCCGGGACTTTCAAGGTCGGGCTCCACCATATTTGGACTTTCTCTTGGCAGGCTTTCACCAGCAGAAGTTCTGAAGATATCCTACATGATGTCCGCTCCGGTGGTGCTGGCTTCAACGGTTTTTATTATTATGAAGAATCCTGTTTTGCTTGAGGGCTGGCCTGCTTTGGTTAGCAGTTTTATTGTCGGTATGATTGGCTTGTCCCTGTTAATGAAGATGGCTGAGAGAATTAACTTTGCGCTGTTTGCACTGGGCTTTGCGGTGCTTTGTTTTATCGGAGGGATAATCACACTCGCTATCTAACTTGAACGAAAAGACTAAGCTCCCTCCGTCGTTCCTGCCTGCACTCTTCCTTTCCTGATAATCTTTAACTTTTAATCTTTAATCTTTCCTGTCCTTCCTGCGGAAGCAGGAATCTACCCGTTCTGCGACTGCAGTCTGCTTGTTGACAGCAGCAAGCCAAGCAGTTAGAGTAGCAGTTCAATATGGGCGAACTGAAAAAGGTCAATATCTACGTCGATGGGGCCTGCAGCGGCAATCCTGGCCCCGGTGGTTATGGCATAGTCATCGAATACAGAGGACAAAAAAAGGAAAAATCCGGGGGATTCAGCAATACCACCAACAACCGCATGGAAATAATGGCGGCCATCGTTGCCATGGAGGCGTTAACAGAGAAGTGCAAAGTAACGGCATACAGCGATTCACAGTACCTGGTTAATGCCGTCATGAAAGGCTGGGTACAGCGATGGAAAACAAATGGCTGGATGCGTAATAAGAAGGAGAAAGCTCTGAATCCAGACCTCTGGGAAAGGTTGTTAAGGCTCTGCGCCAGGCATGAAGTCGAGTTCAAATGGATTCGAGGACATAAAGGGCATCCTGAGAATGAGCGTTGTGACCAGCTTGCCAGGGAGGCTGCCGGTAGAATAGCTTTACCTTTCGATGCAGGTTATAAAT
>CAYVML010000183.1:1444-4160 GCA_964452475.1 uncultured Dehalococcoidales bacterium | reverse complement strand
GCGCTGCGTTCGCATCGCAGAGGTGGGGGGTTCGAATCCCCCTATCTCCACCAAGCCCCTGTAGCTCAGGTGGATGAAGCAGCCGTTTCCTAATTCTAAGCCAGGTATGCCATCAGGTGTTTTTACGTCCAAACAGTACTTTTCTATAAACTCCTAAAATCCACTTTCAAAGCTAATATCATTTCTGGTGATAACCAGTGCTAAGCAGTTTAACGCCAAATTATTAGCTTTATTTTATATGTAAGTCCCGTTTATGCCTAACTTGTAAAAATTTACATATTACTGTCATGCGCTTGCATACTGATAGCTGTAGAGATTTGAAGGGGATATCCATGGAGCATTTGTTTATTGGTTAAGCAAAATAAAGGTATATAACGCTTCTTATTGGTCTGCTCCTTCCAACAGCAGTATCAGTATTTGCCTCGTACTGTGACGTTCAGATAGTGAAATCTGGGTGACCTGGATATTACTTCATCTTTCTGAAATATCAACCATTTTTGGTTTGGCTAGCGAGTAAAAGTCTTGCCATTTCATTTCTATTGAATGAGTATGTACTCCCGGATTGAAGGAAATTGTATCATTCGTGGATAAATAATTGTCAGCATAGGTAGGGAGCCCAATAAGATTACCGAAGGGGTAACAAGCTCCGATTTCACAACCCATTGTATCTTTTACCTCTTCTGGAGAAGCAAAACGAAGATTCTTAATCTTGAGCAAGGATTTAAGTTTTTTAGAATCAAGTTTACGGTCACCTTGTAAAAGAGCCAGGATAAAACCAATCTCACACTTTAAGAGCAGGGCTTTTGCCCCTTGGCTTGCTGATATACCTCTGATTTTAGCTGCCTGGGCACTGGTATATACTGGTTCGTGTTCGGTATCCTTGTAGGAAATGTTATACGTTTTTAACAGCTTTACGATTTCTTGGTAAGGATTACACATAGAACCTATTATATTTTAAGAGAGCTCTCTTGCAAACATATAGATGGGCAAACTGGCTTCGTCTGGCAAATTAGTAGCAATTTTTATATAGCTTTAACCTGTACGTATACCCCCTTATGCCACTCTATGCCATTAGCTTTATTCTAGTTCTATCGTGTCTGACACAAATTAACTTTTCATAGCTGTGAGTACCATTTCGCGCTACCGTCTGCCAAACAGTTTGTCGGCAAATCTTCTCAGCAATTTATCCCTTGTTGACGTGTACCGTACTTCCTAAAGCAGTCCAAACAGAAATCTCAGGTTAGGCACTACTCGCCATTGACCAGCACCTGATATACTTTCAATAATTTTCATTATGGGCGGCCCTGCTTTCGGAGAGCAAATAATAAAGAGTACAACTCACTTTGGCCTTGTACCATAAGAGTGTTGCTATGAAAAGTGAACGTACTCGTCCACCAGCTTCTGGATTTCGTCTCCTTTGCCGTAGTACCTCTGGCTGAGGTCTCTATCATTATAGCTGCGTAAAGTTTTTACCAAGCCGTCAATTACTACTGGTGGGAAGACTCCGTCTTTCTCATATATGTGGCGATCTTTGATAAGACATTTGGCTGACTCCCAACATGAAACGGGTAACTGAGGCAGTTTTTCGCGAATTGCGTTATTTTCCTGGGAAAAGATATTAACATCCACATATAGCTTACTAGCTAAAACTAGCGCCTCTTCCATTTCAATCCCATGCCGAGCAGCTATAGCCATTCCGGCCATCAAGTGATATATATTGGCCGAACCATCAGGACACCGAAACTCCACTGTCTGACTATCACTAAAAATAGCGGAATCTTCAGTATCATGTGGGTTTGCATCTTTAGCCATATTCCCTACATTTAGCCATCCAAGCGGAACTCGCACTAGGACAGAACGATTTCGGTCACCCCAACATATATTAGTGGGGGCTTCCTGATGGGGGACTAATCTGATATATGATATAGGAATTGTATTACCAAAAGAAGTTAGAGAGGGAGCTAGACTAAGATAGCCAGCAATAGTCCTCTTGGCAATGTCACTCAAGCCATTCTCGTCCACCATCACATTTTTGCCATTCTTCATCAGTCTGGTGTGAATATGAAGTCCACTCCCAGCATGTCCGACTAGGATTTTAGGGGCAAAAGTAACAACAACCCCATATTTGTACCCTATCATCCTGAGTATCCATTTAGCGATAAGAATTTGATCAGCAGCATCGTCTACTGGAACAGGCAGAAACTCAATCTCATTCTGTTCCATCTCTTGTTCCTCCCCCATAATATGTCCTACCTCAGAGTGGCCATATTTTATCTTTCCCCCTGCCTCAGCGATTGCCTTCATCGCTTCATATCTCAACATTTCCCATTTACAGAATGGCGCAGACTCTTGATATCCTCTCTGTGCCATCGTGGGATATAGATGCTGTTTCTTAGCAATGACATAATATTCCAACTCTCCCATAGCCTGTAGAGATAAGCCGGTGGTATCAGACAATACTTTTTGAGCTTTGAAAAGGATATTCTCTGGAGAGCTTGGTAACCTAATCCCTTCTTTTGTATAATAAGAGCACAGAATATCTATTGCGGGAACGGTAGAAAATGGATTTACATATGCAGTTTTATAGCGCGGAATAATGTAAAGGTCACTTGACGCTGTATCTATATAAGCGAATAAGCTAGACCCATCCACTCTTTCACCGGCTGAAAGTAGCCGATCTAAGTCCGCCTTACTTGTGACTACGAAGTTCAAAGTC
>CAYVML010000183.1:0-1434 GCA_964452475.1 uncultured Dehalococcoidales bacterium | reverse complement strand
GCCATCGCCTCCGATATGCCGTAGGTTAACTGCTTCGATGTTATTCTGCTCAATAAACTTAATTAGGTCTTGCTTCGTAAATTCTTCACGTGCTTTTCCCAGATATTTCTCCAACTTGTTCGCGCTCATTTTGTAATTGTCTATAGTCATTTTGTTTTTTTGGTAGCCTCCTTCAAAGTTTCCCAAATTCTATTATTATTAGCTTCAATAACATTTCCCACAGCGTCGGCGATACATTCTATCAAAGATAGGTCCTCCAATCTACCAACGACACTCCTTTTGAATACTGCCCTTACCTCCATTTTATCTAGCCCAATATTCATTATTCGATCCTCCTTCCTTGAGACTTAATTTTTAATTGGTTCCAATGAACGACTTGCAGTTTTGTATAGTAACTTCTTACTGGATTATTAAGTTCTCTGGGACTATTATGAGAACTATTTAACCTACCTACAACAATGATACCACTTGTTAAGTCAATACGAGGATAGATTGGATTTATACTAATTCTTAGTTTAGCCATTATATTAGTATTTTTCTTGTGTAACCTCTTCCAAAGTGTCTCAATAGCGAGCGGTACGGGTTCACTATCAGGATGGGACGGTATATGTATGTAGCAGTCATATGGACTATCTGGATAAACCTGTGAAATATTAGCTTTCAGAAACTTTTTATCATCACCTCGTAGCCAAAACCATTTCTAATATAAGTTCCAAGATCGAAACGGCAGAGTATTAAATTTTTCTCGTGAGTATTTTTTAATGTTTGTTTATCTTCTTCAGACATAGCCGAGATTAGTTGGTCAACAGCATCTTCAACGGTTTTGGGCCACTTTTTCGGACGCACCATTAAAACTACCCCATACTCATAGTTGGTATATGGTTCTGTAATAGATTTATTCCCTAGTAAACTTTAGATACGAGTAAATTACATAGTAAATAGACTTAACCACTTTATTAGTACTTTCAACGATAAGAGAATTTATTACAACTTTATCTTCATGAGTTTTCTACCAGTTCAATCAAATGTTGATATTGCCAATCACTTTCTTTGACTATGGCAGCCGCGGCGTCAGAAGAGTTAGTGGCTCTATAGATAGCTTGTAAGGCATAAATTGCAGCGCCAATAGAATGAGTATGAACATGTGCGGTTGCCACCGCTTGACCAGCGGCACGGGCAGCAGAGCGAGCCGAATTATCCTCTCCTACCTCGCGAGCAGCAGCATGAGATGCAAGCGAAGCATCGCGTATAACAGCCATCTTAAACACCCCTGTATTTATCCATGCTTGAAGTGTTTCGATAGCGTTTCGGGGGCGATGGTCTTCTGGATATTTTCCCTCAAAATATGGAAGGACATGCTCAGCACAATCAATTGCCCAGACAGCTAATGTTTTGTGGTCAGTTTTTCTCACCAGCTCTACAAATCTCTCGTCT
>CAYVML010000182.1:0-4172 GCA_964452475.1 uncultured Dehalococcoidales bacterium | reverse complement strand
CTGATGGGTGCAATACTCCACTGGCTAATAGGGAATTTAATGAATTCAGGAGCATCAGTAACAATGGTGTGGTGCAGGGGTCGCTATATTATCATCATGCCCGTTTGATTGAGATGCTCAATGCCGCCGAGAGTATCAAAGCGATTGTAGAAAATGACCTTGTTTGTTCAAAGGAAATATGGACTAATTCCAGTAAGATTAATGAGGAGGGAATAGGAGTAATCGAAGCTCCAAGAGGGACTCTCTTCCATCATTACTGGGTAGATAGAACTGGCAAAATACGCAAAGTTAATCTGATTGTGGCTACCGGACATAACAATTTGGCAATGAATCGAGCTGTCTATGAAGTAGCCAGAGATCTTATTAAGGGCGGGAATGTTACTGAGGGGATACTTAATCGAATAGAGGTTGCTATTCGATGTTATGACCCTTGCCTCTCATGCTCAACACATGCCCTGGGGCATATGCCGTTAGAAGTTACTATTTGTGATAGTAATGGGGCAGTACGCCAGGTGCTGAGGAGTTGAGGTGAGAACCTTGATTCTGGGCATAGGCAATTCGATACTGGGGGATGATGGTATAGGTGTTTATGTCGCCCAGGAACTAAATGCACAGATTAATAATGAGAATGTTGATGTAAGAGACGTCAGTGTAGATGGTTTGAATTTACTGGAGATAATTGTCGGATACGATAAACTGGTGGTAATTGATGCAATCATGACCGAAGAAGGTGATGTAGGAGAGATATACAGGCTTAAACCAGAGAGAATTGGGGACCCGTCGCGTTCAGCAATATCTCCACATCATTTTAATCTGGCAACTACACTTGAAATTGGGAAAAAACTTTTCCCAAATGAGATGCCAGAAGAAGTTGTTGTATATGCAGTAAAGGCAGGAGATGTGACCAGCGTCACCGAGAAGATGACGAAGAAAATGAGGGAGGCCGTGCCAGAAGTAGTTCGACTTATCATGGAAGAGCTCGATCACCCAGAGGTTAGACTTTTTTCGAGCAAGGATTCTACCTGTGTGAACTAGCAGCTTTATTATCAGACAGGTACGCCGATGTTAACAAAGATTGACGTACCTGCCTTAATAAAAATAAAAATTAACCGACGGAAATTTATTACAATTGTGACTACATTGATTTAATAGCAAGTTCTGCTGCATTCACCAGTTGATATGCGATAGGTGAGGCTGTTACAGCAGGATGGGTGCCAATCTGGAAGGTAGCTATATCATCAGCAGTCATTTTCTTTTGAATACAAGCGCTAATTGTATTAGCAACTTCTCCCGCACCTGGGCCACCTCTTACATAACCACCAATTAATTCGCTGGTATTTTTATTGAATATTAGTTTTACCTTCATTTTATTCATACCTGGCATTCCTCCAGGATGCCTGTCCGGTGATTCAGCCTGGCCAGTAGCTATCTCAAAACCATTTTCTTTGGCTGTTTTTTCGCTTAGGCCGGCTATCCCTAATACAAGGTCACCGATGGCTGTAGCAAAAACGCCGACTACTCCAGGATTTACTCGCCTTGTAGAAAAAAGATTAGCCCCAGCAATACGTGCCTCTGTACTAGCAATGGAGGCCAACTTGAGGCCTGATGGTTTACCATTAAAAAAAGAAATCTTACTGGTACAATCACCACAGGCAAATATATTCGGGTCTGATGTTCTCATATGCCTGTCTACTACAATACCGCCACGATCTGTCTTGAGCCCTGCTTTTTCAGCCAGAGTTGCGTTTGGTCGAACTCCAACGCCTATAATAAGGGCATCTGCTTTTAGTTCTGTGCCATCGGAAAGTCTTACACCGGTGATCTTATCACCACCTAGAATTTCTTCTAATCTGGTTCCACAAATTATGTTCACTCCTCTATTTTTAAGTGCCTGTTCTGCCTCGATACAAAGGTCTTCTTCAAAGGCGAGCATCAGGCAATGAGGGAGAAGCTCCACAATCGTTACATTAATGTCCCTGTTCTTGTTACACTCATCAGCAAACTCCACACCAATAAATCCGCCTCCCAGAACAACCAGGTCTTTTACACCGGTCAACGTGTCAAGCAGAGAATTAAGATAAGCTACATCTTTTGTTACCGAGAAGACATTTTTCTTGTCTCTTCCTGGAATAGGGAGGATCAATGGATCAGCACCAGTGGCCAGTATTAATTTGTCATAAGTAACGGTCTCCCTACTGGCAGTAAGAACAGTCTTTTCCTTCGGGTGCAATTCCTGTCCCTCATCTATAAGAAGCTCTATGTTATTCTTTTCCAGTGAGGCATCAGGTATCAAGTTTTTATCTGTTGATCCTACGGTGCCGAAGATATAAGGAATACCACAGGGAATAAGCACCTGCTCCTCTTTTCTAATCAGAAGTATACTTTTTTCCGGATAATGTCTTCTGGCAGTTGTGGCGGCGGGTAGGCCTGCTGCGCTACCTCCTATTACTACTACATCCGCTTTCTTCAATTTTACTATCTCCTTTTTATTTGGATACTCGGCAGAGTGTAGCATAAAGTCATATGATGTCTCAATTTAATGTCAGTGCTATGCCATTTCTCTATAATATCTAAAAAGATGAAAAATTAAGGTGCTAACTTGTCCTGAGAGGGGCTTACTCCAGTGTGAGGTCGTTATTTTAGATTAATCTCCCTCGATGATTTTTACAGCCTGTTTCAAGTCGGATGGAGAATTAATATTAAACAAGCTCAGGAGCCGGTGGTCGAATCTCTCACATTCATCCCGCTCGATATATCTCACATGTAACATATTTAAGGTTTGGCTTATCTTCAGATTGTCATGCATCAATTGTTTCAGTATCACATCTGTACATCGCCTTGAATAGATTGCATGGAGAGGTTCAATTTTATCCATTTCCAATCGTGGGACTATGGCATCGAATCCCTGTATCTGCCTTACCATGTAGTGAAGCAGATTAATGTTTAGAAAGGGCATGTCGCATCCTACTACAAGACTGTAAGGTGCTTTTGAAGCTAGTAATCCGGTGTAGATACCACCAAGAGGACCTCTGCCAGGATATAGATCGGTGATCGTTTCTGCCTTATGGGCGGTTAGGAGTCTAAATTGCTCCTCAGCGGTAACTATCAAAATCTGGCTGCTTATTGGTTCGAGCCGTTCAATGACGTGTTCGATCAGGCTTTTGCCACATAAAAATTCCGATAGCTTGCACCTTCCAAGTCGGGAGCTTTTCCCACCTGCCAGAATGATTGATGTCAGCATCTAACAAGCTCGTGGCAACCAAGAATCATTGTTTTTTACCCAGATTAATCATTCTCTGTAATCCTCTCCCTATGAGAATAGACGTTGAATCTGCGCTGCCTGGCAAATCCGATTAGAGTAATGCCATATTTCTCAGCGCTCTCAATGGCTAAACTGGAGACAGCGGAAGTGCTGATGACGATGGGAATTCCAGTATAGATTGCTTTGTTGATGGTCGAAGCTGTCTGTCGGCATGATGTTAGCAACATTGTATCGGTGATATCCAGTTTTTTCTGCAAGGCTAGTCCAATTGCCTTATCTATAGCGCAGTGTCTGCTGACGTCTTCAGTGAATACAGAGAGATACTTACTAAATATCCCGATGATATGTGCTCCTCCTGTATCCTTAAACAAGATACTGTTCTGATTAAGCTTGTCTAAGGCACTCCAGATACTGGCAGCCGTTATTTTCTTCGTGGAGGTAACGACACTTGGAGTTGTGTTAAAAATACTAATAGTGGCTTCAACTGATGTGACTTGTCCTTTACTGGTAACCTTTACCTTTTTAATATCAGAGAGCTGACACAGCCCTTCAGAAATAATGTGTCCTCGGGCCATATCCTCCAGATGATTCGGGATGCAATAGAATGTGCTGTAATAATTGCCATTAATTCTAAAGAGCACCTGGGCTTCGTGGATGTTGACATCAGTGACAGCTTCTTTTCTGTCATCTGTTATCTTCAGTATTTTATTTTCTACTAATGAGTTTGTTGTATATCTATTCATCTTGATACCTGCCTGTCGAGATACCTTATAAACCATGTCAAGGTTGTTCTTATTGCACTTAACCGGTTACATTTTACACCATTTGCATCGTATGATAATTTTAGTAGGAGAAGAGGTCTATAGTAGCCATGGTGGATTTTGCGAGGAATTTCCTCTATAATCTGGCA
>CAYVML010000181.1:0-4192 GCA_964452475.1 uncultured Dehalococcoidales bacterium | reverse complement strand
ATTGGCTTCAAGTGCTACTGAAGCCGTAGCACGAGCTACCTTCAATAAATGGCGAGATAAAAATACGCTGACCACGATGGAGACTGACATTACTGCTATCCCTATCTCTGCTAATTCGATGCTGGTGCCCGTTATTATCCTGCGAACAGATGAATAGACTATCAGTCCAGCGGCAATAGCAATGAGAATCCCCTGCAACACACCAGCAATATCCTCTACCTTGCCATGCCCATATGGATGTTCCTTATCAGCAGGGTTAGCTGCAATTCGGATTGCTGAAAATGTAATTACCCCTGCAAGTATGTCCATCAGGCTGTCAACTGCCTGCGCCAGTACACTGATACTTCCCGTCAACCATCCTACAACCAGTTTCAGTATGACCAGTCCGATGACTGTTCCTATTAGTAACTTAGCTGCCCCTGTCTTGGTTGAAAACATTTTTAATAGCCTACCCGTTTATCGCAATTATAATATAAACAGTTTAGAAATTTCCTTCCCGTAATTAAAGAATCAAGATTTGATTTTTCATGCCATAAACACGTAAAATATGCACCAACTCTGGAAAATAGCTGGTGGTTTAATGTGCCCGCAACAAATAAAACTGCCATTATTTACGAATCGCTATATCTAAACAAGGAGGAACCTAAAATTACAATAGATAATAAATACACGCTTGCAAACCCTGCACCACTTGGACTAATGGGGTTTGGGATGACCACAGTACTGCTAAACCTACATAACGTCGGCCTTTTCCCACTGGGCAGTATGATACTGGCAATGGGGATATTCTATGGAGGCATAGCCCAGGTAATTGCAGGCATCATGGAATGGAAAAAGGGGAATACCTTCGGGGCAACTGCCTTTTGCTCTTTCGGTCTTTTCTGGATTTCGCTGGTCGCCTTACTGGTAATGCCCCAGATGGGGTGGGGGAACCCTCCAAGTAGCATCGGTATGGCAGCATACCTTCTCACGTGGTGTATATTCACGGGGGTTATGTTCATCGGTACCCTTAAACTCAATAGAGCGCTGCAACTGGTATTCGCATCACTGACGTTGCTTTTCTTCCTGCTGGCTCTTGCTGATATCACCGATAGTGCCATTATAAAGCAAATCGCCGGCTTTGAAGGAATCATCTGTGGGTTCTCAGCCATATATGCTGCTTTAGCGCAGGTGCTGAATGAGCTATTTGGCAGAACTGTAGCTCCACTTGGACAAGTACAGCAAATCGAAGCTGCTCCGGATTAAAATATCTATAGTGCTGACGAACCGCCATCGAGAAAGATAGTCTGTCCAGTCATGTAATTAGAGGCCGGAGAAGCCAGGTATAACGCCAGCAGCCCCAGGTCACGCAGATTGCCTGTATAGCCCATGGGAATGCCACTGAGCATTTCCGCCTTGAGTTCAGGATTCTTATATTTATCCGCTGCCAGCCTGGTATAGAAATCGCCCGGTCCTATGGCATTCACATTAATATTAAAGGGAGCCCATTCTATAGCAAGGCACCTGGTGAACATGGATACAGCCGCTTTACTGGTGTTATACGGCACAAAACAGCCGACACCCATCACTGCACTATTAGAACTGATGTTGATAACCTTGCCGCTTCGTTGTTTAATCATATATGGACCTACTGCCCTGGTGCCAAAGAAGATGCTGCTGACATTGGAATCCATGGTCAAATCCCATTCCTCATCGCTCAAGGAGTGATCAGGGTCCTTGACCCTTTTCCAGCCAGGAAATTTCACGCCAGGAACTGCTACCAGTTGTTTGGGATGGGATACGCCAGCATTATTAACCAGTACATCCACCTTGCCAAAGCTGTTTATAGTTTGTTTCACCAGCTTTTCAAGCTGCTCTGCCTTGGTGATATCGGTTTTGACAGCCAAGGCTTTACGCCCCAACTTCCGTACCTCACTCGCCGTCTCTTCAATTTCTGAAATGGTACGTGATGCCACTACAACATCAGCGCCACCCTCAGCCAGTACTAATGATATCGCCCTGCCAATACCCCTACCAGCCCCGGTTACAATGGCTACGCTGCCTTCTATGCCAAACTCTTTAGGAATCATGCCAACCCTCCTTCTTTTTTATGCTTCTTTATTACCATGCAACGACAACTTAAAACATGGTAGGACACCAGCCAGTTAGCTGTCAATAGAATATAGATACCCTCATAAAATCCTATACAAAAAACGGCACTTACTATACAATTATCAGAGTCAAAACTTCAGAGGAGGAATAACAAAGATGACAAAGAAGCTATCCATATATGCAGGCTTGATCTTAGTTATCTGTCTCCTCGGAATGATTTTTTCCCTGCCTCCCCAGACCTTTGCCCAGGAGTCCCAGGAAAACTATATCTCTGTAGTCTATTTCACTGGTATCGGTTGTCCTCATTGCGCCTGGGCAGACCCCATTGTGCTGGAGGAACTGCCAGGCGACTATCCCGACTTGATAATCCTAGAATATGAAATCTACGACCTTGAGCAAAACGCTCCTCTATTCGAGGAATACTCTAACATCTATAATGCAGGATTTGACATCCCGATGATAATCATTGGGCCAGAGCAATATCTTACCAGCCATACTTCAATAATAAATAATGCAAAGGACACTCTGGATGAGCTGGAACACAATCCTCTGCCACTTATCGATGGCAGTTCACAAAACTTTGAGGACGTAGACACCTCCTCTCTCCCAGGTTATCCAAAGATATGGCATCGAAACAGAATGGCTTCGAAAATGGGTTCTGAAGTTGATAGTACCCTTTTAAAGAGACTGTTACTTGAAGATGACCTGTCTGGGATTTTAAAGGGGAAGGATTATATTCCGATAGAACCGGAGGTGGTAGAGCTTTCAGGGAAAGATCTTAAATTCGACAATGCCATCCTGGTCGGCGACTGGATCTTCCAGTGGAATGGTGACCGTATGGGAATTCCTCCCGCAGTAGAAGGGGTTATACTCCCGGGTGAAACCTTTCCAGAACCAGAGGCAATAGAACATAAAGTAACTCTGGCCAAGATTGTCTCTCTGGCACTGGTAGACGCAGTAAATCCCTGTGCCTTTGCAGTGTTATTACTGCTGCTCACCGCCATACTGGCCTATAATCCAGGCAACAGACGCAGCATATTGCTGGCAGGGCTTATGTTCATTACAGCGGTCTTTGTAATGTATTTCACCTATGGTCTGATATTTATCAAGTTTTTCCAACTGATACAAACCTTGAACGTTGTCAAGATATGGCTCTTCAGGGCACTGGCTATAGCAGCCATCATCTTCGGTATACTGAATATCAGGGACTTCATCAAGTATAAGCCCGGGGGTCTTGGCACTGAGATGCCACTCCTGTTAAGACCCCGGATGCAGGCAGTCATCGCCAGGGTTACCTCTCCCAGAGGAGCCTTTATAACAGGCGTATTCGTCACCGTGTTCCTGCTACCCTGTACCATCGGCCCCTACATCATAGCTGCTGGTATCCTCTCAATCTTCGACATGCTGGCGAATATCCCTGTCCTACTGCTGTATAACCTGATATTCGTCATTCCCATGATGGCTATAGTAGGTATAGTTTACCTGGGACTGAGCGGTGTGAAAGATGTCGAGGAGTGGAAAAACCGGCATATCACCAAGTTACACCTGGCAGCAGGGATTCTCATGCTTTTTGTAGGAATTGCACTGCTCTTGGGCTGGGTTTAGTATGACCCCAAGCTCTATGGAAGCGTGCCCAGGCTCTCCTGATAACAGGCTTTACAAGTACTAGCTAGCGCAGAATCTCTACACGGTGAAAAGCCTCGCCCAGTTCGAAGTTATATCCTTCAGCCATAGTCTTATAACGCGCCTTCAACCGTGCCTCTAATTCCTGCAACGAGGGGATTTCCTTCATCTGGCTACGATGGCAGCGCAGCGCCGCCAGCTTTAATTCTACTGTATCGGTAATATCAAAACAGCAGTTCGGTTCCAGCGAGCCCCAGAAGAGTACCTCTCGAACCTTATGAGGAGTAAGTCCCTCTTCCAGCAAGTCCGGATAGGACAGGTGATCACGGGCAAAAGGGAATACCGCATCAAGAACCACCTGTCCAGTAATACGGTGGTCACGATGCCAGATATAGCGACGGTACGGGTCAGCGGTTACCACTGTCAAGGGACGATAACGGCGAATCATCCTAACGATATCTTTCCTGAACTCAGGGGT
>CAYVML010000180.1:0-4194 GCA_964452475.1 uncultured Dehalococcoidales bacterium | reverse complement strand
TACTGCAGGCAATGAAGTTGGTTAAAGAAGGAGGGGTGGATGCTGTGGTGAGTATGGGGGCTACCGGTACAGTTCTGGTCAGCGCTATAAAGGTTTTAGGAACACTGGCAGGTATCAAACGGCCAAGCGCAGGTGCAATACTCCACGGACTTGCTCCAAATACAATTATTTTTGACCTTGGAACAAATGTTGATTGCAGACCACGCGACCTGCTAAATTTCGCTACCATTGGATGTATTGTTGCCAGAAAAATAATGCACATTGAAAAACCTAGCGTAGCAATATTGAGTAATGGGGCTGAAGAAGGAAAAGGGAACAAACTGGCGAAAGGCACATACTCCCTGTTTAAAGATAGCAACTTTAATTTCATCGGGAATGTAGAAGGTAATGATATTCCTACAGGTAAGGCTAATGTTATTGTATGTGATGGATTTGTTGGAAATGTAGTGGTGAAATATTCAGAAGGATTAGGTGACATACTGATTAGTAGACTAAGAAAAAAGCTTGAAGGAAAACTGTCCCGGGACGAAGTTGATAACGTTTGCGGTAATTTATTTGCAATGACTCATGTCGCTGATATCTCTGGCGGGAGTATGATTTATGGAGTTGATGGATTGGTATGGATAGGACACGGACGAAGTAAGGCCTCTCAACTTGTTGAATCTATACGCCAGGTTAAACATGCAATAGAAGCAAATGTAGCTCGAGAGATTAAAATAGAATTAGAGAAATTACAACACAAAAATAATACTGAAATATAGGAGGTGAAAATGACTGTTGCTGTAGTTGTTGATAGTAGTAGCGCAATTACCCCTAAGCTGGCTGAGGAATTCAATATCCGACTTGCTCCCTTACACCTCATGTGGGATAAAAATGAGTATGCTGACTGGGTGGATATGACTGCTGAAGAGTTTTATACGCGTCTACAAACGGCAAAAACCTTGCCTACTACCAGCGGTTCTGTACAGGGAGAATTCATGAACCTCTTTGAAAACTTAAAAAGTGAAGCTGATGGAATAGTAGCAATTACCTTGAGTCCAAATACCCCTTCTGCAGGCTATGATTCAGCAATGAGGGCGAAAGAATTGGTTGAAGGGATTCCCATTGAGGTTGTCGATGGCAATTTTGTTACCACAGCCCTGGGTTTGGTAGCTACCGCTGCAGGGAAGGTGGCCAATCGAGGAGGCTCATTGAAAGAAGTAGTTGAAGAAACCCAACTTGTGATTCCAAAAATATATACATATTTTAATCCTGGTTCCATAAGCTATTTCATACGAGGAGGACGTATCGCTGCAGCAGATATCGAATCGAAAGAAGATAGTCATATCGTCAGCCAGAAGGATGGGAAAATTATTCCAATTGAGAAATATGCAACAAGAGCAGAGGCACGGCATCGCCTCAGGGAATTGCTGATAGAGAAGGCAAAGAGGGAGACTCCACTGCATGTTGGAATATTTCATGCTCAAGCAAAGGATGAGGCAGAAGAACTGGCAAGTGAGATAAAACCTCAGTATAATTGCGCTGAGCTGTGGATAGGAGAAGCGTCGCCTGTACTGGCAATCCACATGAGCCCGGAATCACTGGGTATTTCTTTCTATAATGAATAGGAAGTAAAATATATTGTGGTCGAGCTATACCAGTTTTATATATACTCTAGTACACTGGAAATAAAACATGAGAGGGAGGAACATGGCAGTTGTAGAAAGTAAAGTGATGGGATTGGAGCTTAAAGAAGCCTATGAGCAAGCAGCCTTGTATCTGGAGGATCATATTGAAGAACTTAATGCTATGAATGTGTTTCCTGTTCCTGATGGTGATACTGGTATAAATATGTTTTTAACTATGAAATCTGCAGTGGAGGCGATGGAAAAGGCACCTGATATGACAGTAGCTGCTATCTCATCTACTGCTGCTCGGGGGGCACTACTGGGAGCTAGAGGTAATTCGGGTGTTATTCTATCGCAAATACTGAAAGGTATAGCTAAAGGACTGGAAGGCAAAGTTAGCTTCTCCTTTCGTGACTTCACTGCTGCTCTCCATGTCGCTTCAGAGCAAGCATATCGAACAGTCACTAACCCGGTAGAAGGGACAATACTGACTGTTATTAAAGAAGTTTCTGAAGCTGCTTCACATGCAAGTAAAAGACGTACCAGTTTTACACGTAAGATCATGTCTGTAACTTCACAGGCGAAGAGAACAGTAAAACGAACTCCTGAGATGCTTCCTGTATTGAAAGAGGCAGGTGTTGTTGATTCAGGAGCGAAAGGTCTATTCTATGTGCTTGAGGGGATGAAGGATGCTATCTGCCGAAAGAGGATTCATGTTAAGACTGGAGTAAGTCCTGTACGAGCAGCTACAAGTAATATTGAAGAAAAGACGTATGGTTTTGATTTGCAGTTCATGATACAGGGAGAGGGGCTGCCGTTAGACGAGATAAGGGAAAAAGTAGCTGCATCTGGTGAGTGTCCACTGGTGGTCGGAGATGATACTCTAATCAGGGTACATGTACATACCCTTGATCCAGATAATGTATTAGAATATGCCCGCGGCAAAGGAGAACTCCTGGATATAGTAGTTGATGATATGGATCGACAGGTCCAGCAAAGAAATAAAGCTAAGTGATGATTACTGAGTAATGGGAAGTAGTAACCGTAGAAGAGTGGTCATTACTGGTATTGGTGCTGTTACTCCTATAGGTATAGGAGTTGAACAGACATGGCAGGCTTTATGTGAAGGCAAGTCAGGAGTAGCCACGATAACCAAGTTTGATTCCTCTGGACTAAAAACACATATTGCAGCAGAGCTAAAGGACTTTCATCCTGAAGATTTTCTGGACAGAAAAAAAATAAGGAGAACTGACCCATTTATTCATTATGCGCTGGCAGCTGCCTATATGGCCTTAGATAATTCCAAATTGGTCGTTAATAGTCACAATAGCGACAGGACAGGTTCTGTGGTTGGTACCTCTGTGGGTGGACTTACTACATATGGGAAGAGCCTTTTCGCTTTAAAAGAGGATGGTCCGAGCAAGATCTCGCCCTTTTTTATCACCAGTTTTATACCAAACATGGCTATATCCGAGATTGCAATTACCTTTGGTGCCAGAGGGCCAAGTAAGTGTGTTTCCGCTGCCTGTGCAACTGGAACTCAGGCTATTGGTGAGGCCCTTAGGCTTATTCAATATGGTGAAGCAGATGCTATGATTGCAGGAGGCAGTGAGGCTTATATTATCCCTGTGGGCATAGCAGGGTTGGGTAGAATGGGAGCAATATCTTGTAGAAATGACGAACCAGAGAAGGCATCACGTCCTTTTGACAAAAACCGTGATGGTTTTGTTCTGGGCGAGGGGGCAGGGATTGTTATACTGGAAGAACTTGACTCGGCTTTGCGGCGGGGTGCCAGGATCTATTCTGAACTGATAGGCTACGGTTGTAATATAGATGGCTACCATGTAACAGCACCCAATGCCGAAAATCAAATGAAGTGTATGAAACTGGCTTTAGCTGATGCGGATATTGCTGCCGACGAGCTTGATTATATAAATGCTCATGGCACTTCTACTTTGCTTAATGATGTAGCTGAGACTAAAGCTATAAAGCTTGCCTTAGGTCCTTACAGCAAGAAGGTGGCTGTAAGCTCGATTAAGTCCATGACTGGTCATTTACTGGCCGCTGCAGGTGCTGTTGAAGCCATCTCTACTGTCTTGACAATAAGGGATAGTATAATTCCTCCCACCATAAACTATGAGACACCTGATCCCGAGTGTGACCTGGATTACGTGCCTAATATTGCCAGAAGGGCAGCAGTATCTGTGGCTCTGTCTAACTCTTTTGGATTTGGAGGAGCAAATGCCAGTCTCATCTTCAGGAAGTTTGAGCGATAGGCCACTTTTCCGCTCAGATAATTTTACTGTTAGCAGAGTGAGTTAATTTTCTTTCTCAACTAGTGCTACGGTCAGGCAGCCTGGCCCTAAGTAAGTCCCGATGGTCGATCCAGTTCTTGACCTGTACATCCGTTTCTCTGGGAAGGCTGAAGATATATGAGTGGCAAGCGTCTGCAATTCATCCGGGGTGGTAGTATGAGCTAAAGCTATTTCCTTTGGGTTTTCAAATTTACTAGTCAATTCGCATAACCTGGTTATTGCTTTGGAGCGACCACGTACCCTTTCCAGAGGATATACTTCTCCATCTTGGA
>CAYVML010000179.1:0-4212 GCA_964452475.1 uncultured Dehalococcoidales bacterium | reverse complement strand
AGGATGCCGTAGCATCAGAGGCTCACTGGACAACGAAATGCCCGGCATGTAAATCGGGGAAACTTAAGCTAGCAACGCATAAAGGCCTCTTTGGTATTAAAACTACCCTGAGTTATAAGTGCTCCAACTGTGGCGCTGTTTTTACTCCGGATGGTGATAAATAAGATAATCACAATTAAGGATAAGTCGAATCCCGTATGGCAGAACTTGAATTCTAGTAGCGAGGCAATTGCTTTGCTACTGGCAAAACTTGACTAGTTAACTCTACTGTCTCAAGGGCAAGTTCTCTCCAAGATTCCTTGTCAATTTCTGAAAGGCATTGAGAGCTCAATCTATAGTCGGCTAGAACTCGAGCCTCCCTAAGTTGGCTGATTTCTTGACATGAGGTAATCTTGATGCTCTTATCTTTGGAGGCTTTATCTTCAAGAGCGAATGCCACTATCTCATGCGAGCCTGGTTTTCTCTTCTCCCTGCTTTTGAACTTCTTTTCTATTTGTTTTCTCAATCCCTTTGTGAGTAATACTCCATCGAGTCCAAATAAGCTGTCTCGAGTAGTTAAAAAGACTGCATAGTAGGCACGGCTGATAGCACTTCGCAGAGCAGCCTCGTTCGCTTGCTGGTCACGCACAATTGAAGCAGCAAAATCAAAGAAATCCTCCGGGGTAAATATTGGGTAATCCTGCATCTTCTATCGCCAATGTATTCGTAGCGAGACTTGATTCAAGAAAACAAACTTCTGGTGTTCGATTAATGTGCTAACCCAGTCTTGCAGGTCGCCTTCTAGACTATCCCAAAAGGCGGTTACCTGAGCTGCATTAGCTTCCGTGAAGACTCTTAACAAAGCTTGGTGCCAGCCTTCTGAAGGGTCATTGAAAACTGCGACGGTAGTTTTATATATTGGAAACTGAACTTGCATCGCTTTTGAGACCACAATAGCCCAAAGAATGTGAAGCAAGTCACGAATCGTAGAAGTTAAAATGGGGCTATGAATATCTAAACCATCGAGTGGTGGGATTGGAATACTTGCCTTCGGCCTTTCTCCTTGCATTCCCCTTTCAAGAAAAGGCTTGAATGTCGGAGTGCTAACTTGCTCAGTTTCCAACTCCTCCCAAATCTTAAATGAGGGAGTGGGGCCCCAAGGAGAGAAAGTATGTTCTTCTATGCCCTCTCGATATTCAGATGAAAATAAATCTATATGTTCAGATGGAAGCTTTAATTCGGTGAACTCAGGAGATTTTGAAAGTTGAATTGTTGATGGCATTATTCTCTTTCAACCTCCAGAATCAAATTAGCAATTGTGCTGTCCATTTTGCTGAACGCTTTTATAGCCTTGTCAATATCTTCATTACGCCAGACTAAATTTATATAATAGCAGTTCGTGCTTGAGACAATCAGTGGGTGAATACGCACATCAAACCAATTTGCATTGTTAGGGTCGGTATTTGTAGGAGTGAGTTGAAGTCCAAAATTGGAAGCCTCACACCCGAGGATTTTGTTCAATTCTTGCATTTTGCTAAATTGAGCCCAATATTGGCCAAATACTTTAACTGGATTTTTTCGCGTCTTGACCCAGGCCTCCCCAGTTAATTCAAAGTAGTGAGTTTCGATACTTCTGGAAGGCTCCAACTTTTCATGCCAGAAGCTACGTAGCTCATTGAAGGAATCTATTATTTCTGCAGGGCTAATCTCATGCCCCTCGATGCCAAGAGTCCTAATATCCTGATTCGCCACAAGCTCTACGTTACCCTTGAGAGCTGCGGCTTCACCCGGCTCTATAACGCCCTTGAAGATTTTTGGGGGTACAACATACCCAGCTTTGGGAAGTTGGCGAAGTAATTCAAACAAGTCGATTGGATAGAGAACATTTGCAAACCTCTCAACCAGTCTCAACCTCCGCCATCTTGGCTTTAGATTTTCCACTCTACTTGAGTCCATAACTTATCTCCTGTCTTGAATTCAAACTAGCACGAAGCTAACCATGCGAAATCCTATCACATAACGTCGAAATTTGTAAGCCCAATTCTACCACTAATATCCACAAATAGTCATTGTAGCCGCATTTTTTACCTTTTACTTCCACGAGGATGGACATCTTAGGATATAGCCATCCTCTTTATCTCTTTGGTGAGGAGGCTTTTAGCAATCGTTCGGCGGCTGATAACGAAGCTTTTGCTAGCGGAATTCGCTAAGTCAACGGAGTAGCGAGCTGGAGGAGATGCAATGGCTACTCGTTTGTAGGGAAATAATTCTCTCAGTGTTTTATTTGGGGGAACTAAATCACTATCCGCCGAGATAAGTAAAGCAACATCGAAATTATCTTGATATGCATCTTTGGGTATTTCCACAGCAATATTTACATCTGTCATTTTCTCATTGGGCACTTCGTCTTGAAAGCCACAGTGGGAACATTGACGAGGATTGAGCTGGTATTTACCATAAGAAATCTGAAAATCTTTAAGGGTTTCCAACGCCTCGATGTAAACTGACTGCCGTCTCTGTTTATCCGGCGGACTTGCGATTCTTGCAGTGAAATATTTTGTGGTTAGTAACCTTTGGTTTGGTTTTAAGAGATTCTGGACTAACTGTTGAATGTTTAACCAATAGTATTGACTCCATCCCTTGGATTTTAATCCGAAATAGAGATTAAAGCCATTGCCATAGTCTATTACACGTTCTATATAGGGGTCCGCCGAATTAATTTGACAAATATTGATAGTCTCATTACCATACTACTAACAACGTCAGGGTGAGTAGCCTTGGCCTGACAGCCGTTTCCTTGTGGAGAGGCTGTTTCAGTACAGTCTGGAATATAGACCTTTCGCCTAACTTGTATTCTCCCTTAAATAAGTTGTCACTTCCGATTCAATGCTCTTAAGCTCTTCAACAGTCTCGAAACTTGTACCCTGATCGGGCATTGACAGGAATACGGATATCGTTTTTGAGAGGTCACACCCATTAGAGACAAACACCTGATGCATCAACAAAAAGTGCCTGAAGTAGGTCATCTGGAAGGCGATGTAAGCGTTATTCAACTGGTCCGGTCGGGTGCCCCAGATTTCTTCCAGCTCGTCTCCCATTGATTCAATCAATTCGGCTTTACGGGGAATTGTGCTTTCTTCTGTTATCTCACCAGAGTGGTACTGTGTGTATAGCTCAGAAAGACTGTCGTAATACTGCTGGTAAACAAGGCTTAAACGAAGCTTGCTATCATACTGCTCATTTAGTGTTTTGTAGACTACTGAATCCCTGCCAAACTTCTTTTCGGTGAAAAGCAGGGCAGCATTATAGCTGATTATCTCGGCAGAGGGCTCTTCTATCCCTTTCGACGAGTCGACTTGTTCATGCCAGTCTTCGTGAAAAACAACGTGTATAAATCTGGAAAGAGGTGCTTGCATCAGAGAGCTGGTGACCGGAGTCTCGACACCTGCAATCGCCTGGATACTGTAAAAGAATACGTCATAGCCTTCCATGTTGTAGTTTTCGGGCTTTCCTTTCGAGCACAGTAATAGTGGGTCATCCAGTGAATAAGGAAGTGTCGTGTAAGGCGTGTAAAAGAAATAATCGTAGCTTTCCAGTTCGTCTGAATAGCTTTTAAAGTTATCTGTTTCATCTAAGCCCAAATCTTGTTGAAATGCCTTTATTTCTTCTACCAGTTGCATTCGTTGCTGCAATTCATCGGATAATTCACTCTGCTGGTGAGACGGGTTACATCCTGTGGTTGAAAGGAGCAGCACGGCAAACAAAACAAGAAGGGCTTTTTTAAAAATAGTCATCTTGTATCTGCAAGTCTTATACACAAAAGCGCATTAATCATACGAGATTATCCCTTTCTGATTAATAGAATATTACCGGTGTTATTATTCTTACCAGTAGTGGCTGCTTATTCTTTCCCTTTCCCCCTCTATACCTTCAGCGTTGGGAGGAACATCTTTGAACTGTTGCCTGAGTTCGTCAATATCCTCTTGGAGTTGTTCCAAATACTTCTTTCGGGTATTGGTTGACCATATGAAGTCTCTTCCGATACAACATTGTGGCTACCCTGGTAGAGGAGGATTTTTAGTATCTTGGATTTCGCACATGACTATTGACAAACACATACCATATTACCAAAGAGAATAATCTCAACTCTATAAATGTAGGCCATTACATCTACACGGAAAGACGAAGAGTGTATTCTACTTTTTTCTGAGAAATCATTCAACAATCTTTGTT
>CAYVML010000178.1:0-4217 GCA_964452475.1 uncultured Dehalococcoidales bacterium | reverse complement strand
AAATTGCTTGCTAAAATTCGCAGCCCAGTGTTACCTATGTGGTCAGCCAGCACATTTGATTGTTGACAGGAAGCTTCTGTGTTATTATAAAAACAACTAACTAAAGCCGCTTCATCATAGCGAAGGGGGATAAAAATGATAGGCAAATATAAGGTATCACTCGTCATGATCCTGATTTTACTGAGCATATTGATAATAAGCCTGGGATGCAGTTCGAAGGCAGAACCTGCAACAGCGCCTACCGCAGCACCAACACCGGCACCAACAGCAACAACACAAGGGGGTAATCGGGCACCTGTGATATCTCTGACTACCGAACAAACCCAAGTTCAACCTTCGACTATAGTCGAATTAAATTTTACATCCAGCGACCCTGATGGCGATAAGGTTAGTTACGAATGGTCAACAACGGGAGGAAAATTCAGCGGAGCAGTCCCCACTCAATCATGGGTAGCTCCAGAGCAGTATGGAGATTATACAATTACGGTAACAGCTAAAGACGGCAAAGGTGGCATCACGCAGACAAGTATTAGTCTAAGTGTGGTAGAAAACATGGAACCGTCAATCACCAGCGTGACTGCCGACGCTGCAACTCTGCTGCCTGGAGACAGAACACTGATTACATGCGTGGCCACCGACCCTGATGGTGATACCATAAACTATAAATGGGAAATAGAGGCTGGTGAAATCACCGGCGTAGGCGATAAAGTCACCTGGATAGCACCTGATATTGAGGGAGAATACACTATCACAGCGCTTATAGATGATGGTAAAGGTGGTGGTGACATGACCAGCATCTCGGTTCAAGTGACAAAAACTGAGATGACCAAAACGTTCACCCCGATAGCAAAAGAAACGGGTACCGTATCAAGTGAAGGAGATAAGGATATCTCAAGAACCTTGGCAGGGGATGATGATGACAACATAGGCTATCGTGCTTTCTGGAGTTTCGACCTCTATGAAATACGTGGAACAGAGGTTAAAGAAGCAAAACTGGTATTCACTACCAAGTTTATGGAACGTGACCCATTCATGATTAAACAGGGAGAAGGGCTTAAAGGATTATATCTATGGCAAATAGAAGATGACTCCGGAAAGTTGCCCGGTTATAACATAGCTTCGCTTAAAGAACTAAAGGCATCTGGTGATAAGGAAATCTGGAGCAGCCCACCTGAGTCAGTTGATATTACAGAAATCGTAAAGAGAATCGGGACAGGACTCAGCCCCAGAGACAAATTCCAGTTGATGGCAAGATTTGTTGTAGACACCAGCAACGGTACCAATTTTGCCGAATGGCTGGAATGGGAAAAAGTCGTCCTGGTTGTGTCGTACTCTAAAAAATAAACTGAAGTATGCTACAATCCATCCGAAGCTATGACGAGCACGGATGAATTAAAATATTGGATAGGGTTCTCCCGGATTCCTGGAATCGGGCGGGTAAGAATCTCCCAGCTAAAAGGTTACTTTGGCAATTTGGAGGCTGCCTGGGGAGCAACAGAAGGCCAGCTAAGGCAGGCAGGCTTGGACCCAAAAAGCACAGGAGCCTTTTTATCGCTGAAGTCTGAAGTCCACCCGGATAATGAACTGGAAAGGCTGGAGCACTATAAAATAATGGCGCTCGCCTGCGATGATCCTGGTTATCCCCATCGGTTGCTGGAAATCTATGACTACCCAGCAGTAATTTATCTCCGCGGAAATCCATTATCACAGGAGGAGCCATATCTCGCCGTAGTGGGAACACGTCGCCCCAGTATATATGGGCGGCAGGTAACTGAAGAAATAGTGAGAGACCTTGCGCAGTGTAAGACAACCATAGTTAGCGGGCTGGCCAGAGGGATTGACTCTATAGCCCATCGAAGCACCCTGGATGTTCAAGGCAAGACGGTAGCAGTGCTGGCCTCCGGTTTGGATACCGTCTACCCGGCGGAGAACACCAGGCTGGCACGAACCATCATGGAACAGGGAACATTAGTAAGCGAATACCCTCCAGGGATACGTCCAAAGCCCGAGAATTTCCCGATGCGTAACAGGATTATGAGCGGGCTGAGCCTGGGGGTACTGGTAATAGAGGCGGGACAGAAGAGCGGAGCACTGATAACTGCCCTACAGGCACTGGAGCAAAATCGAGAGGTATTCGCTATACCCGGGAGCATTCTTTCTCCCACCAGTAGAGGAACCAATCACCTCATACAGCAGGGGGCTAAACTTATCTGTACCTGCAACGATATTCTGGAGGAATTGAACCTGGCCTTGGCAACACCACAGCAACTCAGCATCAAGGAAATCATAGCGTCCAGTGATAGCGAAGTCGCGATTCTGAAACAGCTAGGCGCTGAGCCAGCACACATAGACGAGATATGCCGGCGCAGTGGCCTCAATATGGCCGAAGTAAGCAGCACACTGGCTATGATGGAGTTGAAAGGCACAGCCAGGCAAATAGGAAACCTGCAGTATACACTGGCGCAAGAAATGAGGACGGAATAGTCTATGACAAAAAATCTGGTTATTGTCGAATCTCCAGCCAAGGCACGAACATTGAATAGAATACTGGGTCGTAGCTATAGCGTCAAGGCTTCACTGGGACATGTACGAGACCTACCCAAAGCAAAACTTGGAGTTGATATAGAGAATGATTTCAACCCTACATACGTCGTCCCCCAGCAAAAGAGGAAGATAGTCAAAGAGCTTAGAGAAGCAATGGAAAAGGCTACCTCTATTTACCTGGCTACAGACCCTGACCGCGAGGGCGAGGCCATCTCCTGGCACCTTATACAGGCAGCTAAGCTGGATGTTGCCAGGGATAAAAAGACGTTACACCGCGTTGTTTTTCACGAGATAACTGAGGAGGCGGTACAAGAATCCTTTAAACATCCTGGTTCAATAGACGATAACATGGTCAGCGCTCAACAGACCAGGCGCATACTCGACCGGCTGGTAGGCTATAAGCTGAGCCCGCTCCTCTGGAGGAAGGTACAAAAAGGACTCTCTGCCGGTAGAGTTCAATCGGTTGCTGTCAGGATAATTGTAGACCGTGAGCAGGAAATCCAGAACTTCAAGCCAGAGGAGTACTGGGTCATCGAAGTTGAACTGGCCCCAATCAAAGAACCGGCTAGTATATTCAGAGCTAGGGTTATAGGTAATAGCAGTAGAACTAAACTGGAAATCGGCAATAAACAGAAAGCAGACGAAGTGACCGCTGACCTGGAACATGCCCGGTATTCAGTTTTATCAGTAAAAGCAAAGCAGGCAGCTCGCAACCCAGCTCCTCCTTTCATCACCAGCACCATGCAACAGGAGGCTTCCAGAAAACTCCATCTCACCGCCAGGCGCACCATGGCTATTGCACAGCAACTCTATGAAGGCCTTTCACTGGGAAAGAAGGGCTCTGTGGGCTTAATCACCTATATGCGCACCGATTCAACCCACATGGCTACCTCGGCACTGACAGAACTAAGAGCTTATATCAGGGAAAAATATGGCAGTAGCTTCCTGCCACAAAGAGCCAGACGCTTCGTTAAAAAAACAAAATGGGCACAGGAGGCACATGAGGCTATCCGTCCTACCAGCATATACCGCGAGCCAGAACAGCTCAAATCATTCCTTAAACCTGAGCAGCTAAAGCTTTACGAACTTATCTGGAAACGCTGCGTTGCCAGCCAGATGGCACCAGCCCTGTATGATACCACCACTGTAGATATAACAGCTGCAGTGCCAGCGAAAAAAGATTACCTGCTCAGGGCAAACAGCTCCAGCCTTAGCTTTCCTGGTTTTATAAAGGTCTACAGTGAAAGCAAGGATGAGGAAGAGGAAGAAGGATTTGTTCATCTGCCATCATTACAAAGCAGTGATAAATTAAACTATCTGGGAGTTTTCCCCAACCAGCGATTTACTCAACCACCTCCATACTATACCGAGGCTACGCTGATAAAGGCACTGGAGCAAAAGGGGATAGGGCGCCCCAGTACCTACGCTCCCATTTTATCCATTATTCAAGACCGGGATTATGTACATAAGACAGCCGGCAGATTCCATCCTGACGAACTGGGGACAATAGTGACTAGTATTCTGGTAAAACATTTCCCTCAAATTGTGGACACGGATTTCACCGCACAGATGGAGCAAAAGCTGGATGAGATAGCTCAGGGCAAACGTGCTGAGACCACTGTCCTGGCTGACTTCTATGCTCCATTTGAGCAACTTCTAAACAAGGCTTTTAC
>CAYVML010000177.1:0-4229 GCA_964452475.1 uncultured Dehalococcoidales bacterium | reverse complement strand
AGGAAAGTCATGAACCCTATGGCCGGGTTAGACCTTGTACATACAAATCTGGTTCAGGGTATTGAGCTAAAGGACGGTAAAGTCCGTATAGTTATTGCATTGCCTAAGAATCACCAGTTTGCTGCTGCAATAAAGAACGAGATAACCGAGAAGATAGAGCCTCTCTGGGATGTGAAAGAGCTAATTGTGGAATTTGTGGAATAGAAACCCGACAATAATTTATATCTAGGAAGGAATTCGGAGAGTCTGGTGGAAAAGAAACAAACTACCAGTAACAAGAAATCAATAAAAACTCATATCCATATAACCGGGATGACCTGTACTACATGTGCTGCCACCATTGAGAAGGGACTTTCAGAGATGAGCGGCGTAGAGCAGGTAAAGCTGAGCTATGCCTCGGGAAAGGCTTCTGTAGAATATGACCCGACAACTGTTGACCTGGCAGCAATTAATAAAACAATTTCCGAACTGGGTTATGGAACAGCTACCAGGAAATCAATCTTTCCTGTCACTGGGATGTCATGTGCTGCCTGCGTTGCCCGTGTTGAGAAGGCCCTGATGCAGGCGGATGGGGTAATATCCGCTAATGTTAACCTTGCTTCGGAGAAAGCCACTGTAGAATACCTCGACGGAACGTCATTCTCCGAGCTACGACAAGCAGTGGAAGACGCTGGTTATCACCTGGGTATAGAAGCTGTAACCCTGGAAGATGTCTCTATTTCTGCCCAACGTGAATCTCTTGCCCTAAGGAACAGGTTTATCCTTGCTATCATTATTGGTGTATCAATCATGTTACTGGGCTGGGCTCCCGGTTTTATATTTAAAGCTTACCTGCTCTGGGCCCTGGCAACGCCGGTGCAGTTCTGGGCAGGTTTGAGATTCTACAGAGGGGCTTGGGGAGCCCTCCGGCATAAAACCGCTGATATGAATACACTAATTACCGTCGGTACATCAGCAGCATACCTTTACAGCGTAACTGCTGTCCTTTTTCCGGGCTTGTTTACCAGCGCCGGAGTTGAGCCATCTCTATACTTTGACACCTCGGCTATGATTATTGCCCTTATCTTGCTGGGACGCTTCCTTGAAGCCAGGGCTAGAGGACGGACTTCAGAGGCGATAAAAAAACTTATCGGGTTACAGCCACAAACAGCACTGGTAATTCGTGATGGTAAAGAAATTGAAATCCCAGTAGATGAGGTCCAGGTTTCCAACCTGATACTGGTAAAGCCAGGAGAGAGAGTACCGGTGGATGGAATTGTCCGCCAGGGATATTCCAGCATTGATGAGTCAATGCTTACTGGAGAGAGTATACCCGTAGAAAAAAAGACTGGTGACGAGGTTATTGGCGCCTCGATTAATAAAACTGGCAGCTTCCAATTCGAGGCAACCAGGGTGGGCAAGGACACCACTCTGGCACAGATTATCAGGATGGTGGACGAGGCCCAGGGAAGCAAAGCGCCTATTCAACGACTGGCTGATGTTGTCGCCAGTTATTTTGTACCGGCGGTTATTAGCATCGCTGTCGTTACCTTTTTAGTATGGTACTTCACCGGACCATCTCCAGCCCTAACCTTTGCTATTCTCAACTTTGTAGCAGTACTTATAATCGCCTGCCCCTGTGCCCTGGGATTAGCAACACCAACCGCTATTATAGTGGGTACAGGTAAAGGAGCCGAACACGGTCTTCTTATCCGAAGCGCTGAAATACTGGAGAAGTCTCATAAAATAGATATTGTAATGCTGGATAAAACTGGTACCTTAACTCAGGGGAAACCAATCGTAACCGACATAGTTGCACTCTCTCCCTATTCCAGAGAAGAAGTTCTCCGGCTGGCAGCCTCGGCCGAGCATAATTCTGAGCACCCACTCGCTGAAGCTATAGTCAAAGCAGCCTCCGAAAAAAAGCTGGAGCTATTTTCAACATCAGATTTTAATGCAATACCCGGACAGGGTATCGAGGCCTGGATAGAAGGTAAAAAGCTATTACTTGGAAACCTCAGGCTGATGAATGAAAAAAACTTTCTCTCGATGAACTCGGAAAAGATGCTGGACTATTTCTGGAAAAAGGCAAGACAGTGATGTTATTAAGCATAGACAGCCAGGTGGTGGGCATCATTGGCCTGGCTGATACCTTAAAACCGAGTGCAGGTCAAACATTGTCTGCATTACACGATATGGGTATAGAGGTGGTGATGATAACCGGCGACAACAAGCATACTGCTGAGGCTATTGCAGCGGAGCTGGGTATTGACCGTGTCCTGGCAGAAGTCCTCCCGGAAAACAAAGCCCAGGAGGTCAAGAAGTTGCATCAGGAGGGAAAGGTGGTGGCAATGGTAGGGGATGGGATAAACGATGCCCCTGCCCTGGCTCAATCAGATGTGGGCATTGCCATTGGGACTGGTACAGATGTAGCTATGGAGGCTGCGGATATCACGCTGATAAGTGGTGACCTTGGTGGAATCGTGACCGCTATATCTCTGAGCAAACACACCTTAAGGACTATCAAGCAGAATCTGTTCTGGGCTTTCGCCTATAACACTACTCTTATCCCGGTGGCGGCAGGACTATTATACTTTGTCTTCAGGAATACAGGCGTTCCGCCGGAACTTCATTTCATCCTGGGCAACTATGGTTTCCTGAACCCGATTCTGGCAGCGGGAGCTATGGCCACCAGTTCTATTACCGTTGTCTCCAACTCATTGCGTCTCAAGAGATTCAAGCCAACTGGTTCTAAATAAACGAACGATACCCCGAAGGAGTGTGCATATGGCAAAAGCCGAAAACCAGCATAAAGTTGACGAAAATATACTGTCAAAGGTTGTTGATTTAGCACACCTGGTAGATTACCAGGAAGGTTCAATAGTGAGCCGAACCATAGTCGAGAAAAATACAGGGATAGTTACTATGTTCGCCTTTGACAAAGGGCAGGGCTTGAGTGAACATACTGCACCCTTTGATGCACTGGTCAATATTCTAGAAGGTCAGGCAGCAATCACCATCTCTGGAGAATCCTTCAATCTGAAAGGTGGAGAGATTATCATCATGCCAGCGGACAAACCACATGCCCTGCAGGCACTTGAAAGATTCAAAATGATTCTTATCATGATAAAATCATAGCAACCAAACTGGACTGAGGATCAGAGTTACAGGGTTTTCTTAAGAGAATCTTGAAATATCAGTTAGATTATTAGCATGGCGCTATTCTGGCTCCTCTAGGGAAAATATAATGACAAAGAGATTACTACTACATACGTGCCTTATTTTAATCCTGTGTATACTCGGTATTAGTTTCACCTTCTCTTTCCAGGCCTTTGCCCAGGACTCACAAGAGGATTATGTCTCCATAGTCTATATCCACGGCATTGGCTGTCAGCACTGCGCCATGACAGACCCAACTGTGTTGATAGATTTACCAGCTGAGTATCCAGGCTTAATTATCATAGGGTATGAAATCTATAAGATGGAACAAAATGCCCCACTGTTCGATGAATATCGCGATATATATGCCTCAGGCCACGAAATCCCTATGGCAATCTTCAATCAGGAAAAGAATTTCTCTACCGTTGCCAAGGTATTAAAAAACATACGGCCTTCTCTCAACGAATTTAATCATAACCCTGTCCCTCTTGTAGATGGCAATTCCATCGACTTTCAGGACTTGGACCTGCTCACTTTACCTGGCTACCCAGAGATATGGCATCAAAATAAAATAGCCTTCAAGATTGGTCCAGTTGGAGATAGTGAGTTACTCAAAAAGCTTATTCTTGATAACGACCTGCCCGCTGTTCTAAAGGGCGAAGATTACAAGCCTGTAGAGCCGGTAGTAATCGAGATTTCAGGAAAGGACATTGAATTCGATAACGCTATATTGCTTGACGACTGGCTTTTCCAGTGGAACGGTGACCGCATGGGGATTCCATCAGCAGAGGAAGGAGCTTATACCCCAGGGACAGAGCCCATCAATCCAGTCAAGCACAAGGTAACCATGGCAAAAATTACCTCCTTGGCACTGGTGGATGCGGTTAACCCTTGTGCTTTCGCAGTGTTATTACTGCTACTAACCGCCATACTAGGCTATAACCCCGGAAACAGGCGCAGCGTATTGCTGGGAGGATTGATGTTTGTTACAGCAGTCTTCGCCATGTATTTCATATACGGGCTGGTATTCATCAGCTTTTTCCAACTGATACAAACCTTGAACGTTGTCAAGATATGGCTCTTCAGGGCAC
>CAYVML010000176.1:0-4256 GCA_964452475.1 uncultured Dehalococcoidales bacterium | reverse complement strand
TCTAAAGTATAACCTTGTGCTACCATTTCCTTTGCTAGCAATAGACCCGCATCTTTCGCAATATCATCTTTAAAAGGTATATAAACAAGTCCTTGTATATCTGAGGGCCTTTCCATATTTTCAATCTGTTGCATTAATATAGCTACATTTTTCCTTCCGAAAAGTGCAAGGAGCATACCTAGCTCCAATACTACATTTTGTCTCACTCTATAAGCTGCTTCGTCAGGATGCCCCTCTTTATAGCCGATATCATCTGCAGTTGCTAAGATTATCCCATAGGCATTACTATGTGTATAATTCTCTAGTTTCTCTATTATAGTTTGTCCTTCTGATGGAAGCTGGTCTAAAAAAATCGGTTCCAGTTGCCAACGTCTTAGCATAGCTTCAAGTTGAGTTCTAAACTCAGTGTTATGCCCATAAACTACAAATACCTCTCTAGGTAGGTTAGCTTCAGCAGTTATGGTGCCTTGTCCGAGTATTGCTTTTACATGGGCAGTTTCCTTTCCTTGTACTTGAATGGTGCCTTTATCATATATGTTTACTACGGCACCGCAATTAATTCTAAGCTGATGTCCAGTATCGTTTTTAAGTCTTTCCTGAGAAGTTACTTCTAATCCTGCACTCTGTAACAGTGTAATAGCTTCTTTCAATTCCATAATTAAACCTCCTAAATATAAGGCAAACAGTATACTTCCATTTTGTATAATATAGTATTAATTACTATTAGAGTCAGCTACAGTAAACTACATTGTAATAATATAGTAAAGATTTGTAGAGACTATAATACGTATAAGGAATAAAAATGTTGACATATATTGTTGAAATCGATCTAAATAAGAAAGCTCCCATGACTATCGAAAATGGTGATGTCATCATGGACAAGGGACGTAACACCGTTACTGTAAGAAATATACAAGCTAAGACTGATGATGACGCGATAGCCATAGCTAAAGAAAAAGCTAATTTATTGCTTGATGAATTAGGTTATTTGTATGGAACATTTTTAATACTTGGGACTGGATATACCTTTGGTAAACAAGATTCATCTGAAATAAGACATATCAGAACAAGAATACTCAAAGTTTATACTAAGGGAGGGCATAGAAACCTGCCTCCTCGTAGAGTAGATAGAATTGATATTAAACCTATGGAAGCTAAAGCTTATTACAGAGCAGCTTTGATGAGTACGAATACCTTTAACGAGTTCCGCAATTATTATCTGGCGATAGACAATGTAGCAAGTAATGAAGAATTTATGTATGTTCCTCAAAAAGGCCTAAACTATGTATTGTTTGCTATACAAAAGTGTTTTTCATCGGATGAAGAAAAACAAGGTTTAGCGGATCACGCACATGCTAAAGGTTTTAAGAGTACAGGGAATATATGCAAAGATGTATCTGATTTTTTATATCAAGAAAATAGAAATCAACTAAATCATGCAAAAGCTAAAGAACCGAAAAAAATACCATTTAGAGACCAGGATTTACGTGTAGTAGAAGGAGCATCCTTTCTAGCGAAATATGTTGCTAAGAAACTCATAGCATTTTATGATAGTAACTTAAGAAGTGCGTAAATGCGGTATTTGTTTGTATAAACCTATTTAATAGCTACCTTATCCCCTTAATCTATCTACCGGACTATATTTTTTATGGCTTTCTATAGCGTCATAGCAACCCACAGCCTGGCAGTATCTATTTGTCATCATCAATGTAGTATGCCCTAGCAATCTCTGTAGCATGAGGCTATCACCACCATTTTTAAGCCATAAAGTAGCGAAGGTATGCCTTAGCAAATGAGGATGTATTCTAATACCTGTTTTCCTCGATAAAGCTCTCGATATGGTTTCAATAGCAGATGGTTTAAGTGGAGTATCCTTACCTGTAATCCATAAATACGGAGATGAACCATTTATTCTTTGACGAGCCATTAGATATTTCAGTAAAGCCTTTGCCGTAGCCCTACCAAATCTGACAATACGTTCTCCTGTTTTACCTGATACCTTAAGTAATTGTTGTTCCATATTTAGATTATCCATGGTTAGACTCAATAGCTCTCCTAACCTTAAGCCACTATCCACCAATACAAGGATAATAGCTTTATTACGTTTACCTTCGAAGGTAGAATTAAAGGCAGATATTAACTTGCTGACATCCTCATAAGAAAGAGCCTTGATAATCTTCTTCTCTGCCTTTGGTACTTTAATCTTAAGCAATGGATTACAGGTTAACAGGAAACCATCGATTGCTTGTTTTAGAGAAATCCCTTGTTCATCGATTGCGTGGGGATATGCAAGTGAATTTTGAGTAGTTCTTTGGTCGATTGGATGGGAAGTAGTCTTACTGGTGGCAGCGGATGGATTTGAACCATCGACCAAAGGCTTATGAGTCCTCTGCTCTACCGCTGAGCTACGCTGCCCGTTGAGAAATTTAGCATAGCAGCTAATTCTGGTCAAACCGATTGTGTGAGAGGTACGCTTTTCTTGACACTGGTTCGTAAAACCCATAAAATCAGCACATCCCATTATGGCAAACTTATTTGAAGAACTGCAGTGGCGAGGGGTATTGTATGCTGCAACGGAGGGGACGCAAGAACTCCTTGCCAGTAAAAAAGTTGCTGGTTATATTGGTTTTGACCCCTCGGCGGCAAGTCTACATGTAGGTTCGCTATTGCCAATAATGACCCTGGTCCACATGCAACGCTATGGGCATACTCCCATTGCTGTGGTGGGGGGAGGTACCGGACTTATTGGAGACCCGAGCGGGAAGACACAGGAAAGGCCTCTACTGGGCAAAGAAAAAATAGAAGAAAATATCAAAGGAATCAGAAGCCAGCTCAGTAAATTCCTTGATTTTAAAGCCAGTGAGAATCCAGCCATCCTGGTTAATAATGCTGACTGGCTTGCTTCTATAAGCATGCTGGATTTCTTACGTGATATCGGCAAACATTTCACCATCAACTATATGCTGGCAAAGGAATCGGTGGAGAGCCGTCTGGAAGCGGGGATGTCGTTTACAGAGTTTAACTACATGCTGTTACAGGCGTATGACTTCCTTACTTTATACAAACGCTATAGATGTGTTCTTCAGATGGGAGGCAGCGACCAGTGGGGAAATATCACCAGCGGCATCGACCTTATTCGACGCATCGATGGAGGCAAAGCTTATGGGCTGGTTACGCCGCTTCTTCAGACATCCTCAGGACTAAAATTCGGGAAAACGGGCAGCGGGACTATCTGGCTTGATCCAGAGCTTACTTCACCCTATCATTTCTACCAGTTCTGGCTGAATACCGGCGATCAGGATGTTATTCCATATTTGAAATTCTTCACCCTCCTTCCTGAAGCGCAGATTAAAGAAATTGCCGTTTCACTGGCCCGGTCACCTGAAAAGAGAGAAGCTCAAAAGAAACTGGCGAATGAGGTTACACGGCTGGTACATGGCGAGGAATCACTGGCAAAGGCTAAACGTGCAGCTGCTGCACTATTTGGCGGAGAGATTAGTGATTTAGCTGTTCAGGATGTCCTTGATATCTTCGCTGATACTCCCTCAACAAATTTAAGCTCAGCTCAATTTGATAAAGAAGGCATGCTCCTGTTAAACCTGCTAATGGAATGTGGATTTATTTCCTCAAAGGGCGAGGCGAGACGTCTTATCAGAGAAGGCGGGCTCTATGTTAATAACCGCCGGGTGGTAGACGAGCATAGCAGGCTATCGCTTGATGAGAGTATTGGCAATCAGTTCTTCGTGCTGCGTAAAGGAGCTAAGAAATATCACCTCGTTCGAGTGCTGCCAGAATAGGCTATTTCAGCTCAATTACAGAGCATTTTAACTTTAAGCTCTTTAACCTGCCCGCTGTTTGATAAATTTGAAAGCCGTTACATCTACCAACCCTAAATCGGTCAGCCTCAGCTCGGGAATTACCGGTAAGGCAAGAAAGGATAGTATAGAGAAGGGAGCCGGGGGCAGAGAACCTGTACTGGCGGCAACAGATTCCAATTTCTCGAACTGTCGAATAACATCTTCTATCGGTTCGGTTGAAAGCAACCCGGCGACAGGTAATGGCAAAGAAGCAAGTATCTGACCATCGGCACAGACAACCAGTCCTCCGTGAAGTCTCTCTATTTCTTTTACTGCTGTTAAAATATCGGCGTCATTGGTGCCCACAGCGATAATATTATGGGAATCGTGTGCTACAGATGAGGCTAAAGCTCCTTTCTTTAAACCGAAACCTTTGACCAGCCCCACCCCGACATTGCC
>CAYVML010000175.1:0-4278 GCA_964452475.1 uncultured Dehalococcoidales bacterium | reverse complement strand
ATGAGATAAAGGTATAGATGGAAGAAAGTCATTATACTAAGCCGTCGCAGAAGTAACAGGATGTTCCCTATTGTGAAGGATAAATTTCTGCTTAAGTTTATGGGGAAACCCCTGCTTCAGCACCAGGTAGAAATGGCGCAAGATGCCGGTCTGAATAAAATCGCTTTTGTAGGGAATCCCACCAATCTAAAAAAAATAGAGCAGTTGAGCAGATTATTACCTGAAATCAGTGCTGATTACGTGATGCAAAAGAACTCAACAGGAATTGCCGGTGCTCTAGAAAGTGCTGAACCTTTACTCCATGGGCAGGTCTTAGTAGTAAATCCCAACGATGTCTTTTCGAGCACGGCCTACATGAATATTATCTATGTGAGTGATCAGGAATCGCCTGCTAAGTCTCATATGCTAGGCTATCGAGTTAAAAAATACTTCCCTGGTGGCTACCTTGAAACAGACCTCATGGAAAATCTGAAGCATATTGTGGAAAAACCTGCTCCAGGTAGCGAACCAAGTGACCTGGTAAACATACTGATTCATTTGCATGATGACCCTGAGAAGCTTCTCGACTACATCAAGAGCACAGAAAGTGATAAAGACGATGTATACGAACGTGCCCTGGATAAGATGGTTCAGGATGGACACACTATTAAAGTTATTCCGTATAATGGTTTCTGGGCACCGATAAAATATCCATGGCATATCTTTAACGTAATGGAGCATTTTCTTGATGAATCCCAAAGCTACATTTCACATACCGCTCATATATCCGATAGGGCGCTCATTGAAGGAAAGGTAATAGTTAGTGATAACGTTAGAGTAATGGAAAATGCAGTAATACGTGGTCCGGCATATATAGGTCCGAACTCAGTTATTGGCAACAATACTCTACTGCGTGGTTATTGTCACATCGGCGCTAACTCAGTGGTGGGATACTCCACAGAGGTAAAGCACTCCTATATTGGTGATAATTGCTGGTTTCACTCGAATTATATTGGAGACTCTATCATAGAAGACAACTGCTCATTTGGGAGTGGTGCTATAACCGCTAATTTACGTCTTGATGAATCAAACATCCGAATAAACGTAAATGGTAGCGATATAGATACAGGTTACGACAAACTTGGTGCTATGATAGGGGGTGGTTGTAGGATAGGTATTAATACCAACATCATGCCAGGCGTACGCATTGGCACTAACTGTTTTATAGGTCCCCAAGTATGTCTGACAAAAGACCTGGCGGCAAACAAGAAAATACTGTCATCGGCTCCTCAATACGAGGTACTGGACAATGACATTAATCTTGAGCAAAATAAGAGGCAACAACTATTACAGAGTCTATAGAATGGTGAGAATGTTATGTGCGGAATAATTGGCTATTGTGGTAAAAAAATGGCAGCGCCCATTGTTCTTGAGGGGCTTAAAAACCTTGAATACCGTGGATATGATTCAGCAGGAGTGGCCAGCCTATGTGCGAATCGTCTAACGATAAAAAAGGACACTGGTAAAATAGAAGAAGTCGACAAGAAGCTTAAGCTGAGTACTCTACTTGGCAGCACAGCCATTGGTCATACGCGCTGGGCTACTCATGGAAGTGTAACCAGGGTTAATGCTCATCCCCATTTCGATGATGAAAAACGGATAGCCGTGGCTCACAATGGCATTATTGAAAACTACGAGCAGCTTCGGAAGGAATTAATCCACAAGGGGCACCAGTTTATCTCGGAAACCGATACAGAAGTCATCCCCCATCTCCTTAGAGAAGAATTGAGAAACGGCTCGCTTTCGCTAGAACAGGCCGTAATAAAAGCAGCTCACAAACTTGAAGGTTCCTACGCCTTTGTAGCTCTTTCTCTTGATGACCCAGATAAAATTGTGGGGACGCGTAAGAACAATCCACTGATGGTTGGAATCAGTGAGAATGGTTATTACTTGAGTAGTGATGCACTGGCTTTTTCACAACATGCTTCTAAAATGGTAACACTGGGTGATGCTGAGGTAGTTGCACTAACTGCAGATAAGGCACAGTTTTTTAATGCCAATGGTGACAGTATTTCTAAAGAACCATGCGAGGTCAACAAAACGTGGGCAGATAATCAGAAAAACGGCTATCCCTATTTCATGCTCAAGGAGATTATGGAAGAACCAGAGGTGCTAGAAAGGGCAGTGCAACAGGATGAGAAGAAGTTCAATGCGATAGCGTTGGACATATTGCGAGCACATCAGGTGATAATTACTGCGTGTGGTACCTCACGCTATGCTTCTCTGGTAGGTAGGTATCTCTTATCAAGAGTAGGAAGAAAATTCTCTGATGTGGTTATCGCCTCTGAGTTTAGTTACTTTGCTGACTCGGTTAACAAGAACACCATGATAATCGCTGTCTCTCAGAGCGGTGAGACAGCTGATGTGATTGAAGGAGTAAAAACTGCCAAGATTGCGGGAGGAAATATTCTTTCCATAGTCAATCGGCCTGATTCCATGCTGGAAAGTCTCAGTCACAAGACCATATCACTCAACTGTGGCTGCGAAATTGGAGTAGCTGCTACCAAGTCTTTTTTATCCCAGATTACGGCGTTCTATTTGCTATCATTTGCTATGATAAATGAATATGATAAAGCTCGTGACCATATAAAGCTTTTATCTGAAAAGATAGCTAAGGTAAGTGTTTTTAACCACAGTAAAATCATCAAATTGGCGCAGCGCTTCAAGGAGAGCAATGATTTTTATTACATAGCCCGTGGTATCAACTTTGCTGTTGCCTCTGAGGCGGCCTTGAAGTTAAAGGAGATATCCTATATCCATGCTGAAGGAATGCCAGCAGGAGAATTGAAACATGGTACACTGGCGCTTATAGAAAAGGGAACCCCTGTAGTAGCCATTTGTCCTGATGATGGTACCTATAATGCGACAATGAATAATGCCATGGAGGCAAAATCACGAGGTGCCTATATTATTGGTGTTTCAGATAGGAAGAGTACTGTATACGATTTCTGGATAAAGATTCCTAAAGTTAATGAGCTTCTCTATCCTATGGTTGCCATAGTTCCTCTTCAATTGTTGGCATATCAGATGGCTATCGCTCGTGGGTATGATCCTGATAAACCACGTAATCTGGCGAAATCAGTAACAGTTAAATAAGAAGTCAATATTCACCTGTAGGTGGGAATGAAGTTGATAGTTTGGCATATGTGCTATGAGTTTTTATAACGTGCTTCACTATCTTCGCCACCACTTTACTTTTATTGGGGCTGATAGGTTACTTTGCTTGACTCAAAGCTAGCAGACATGTATAGTTTATAGCAATTTCTATACAGGGAGGGTATATGCCTCAGCCGAAATTCAAGGAAATGAAACGTACCTATGGTTTTGATGAGGTAGCGATTGTCCCTGGAGATATAACCACCAATCCCGATCAAACAGATATCCATTTGACAATAGGGAAGTACGAATTCCCTATACCTATTCTTGCTTCTGCCATGGACGCAGTAGTCGACCCAGATGTGGCTATCAAATTGGGCAGGATTGGTGGCCTTGCAGTACTTAATCTGGAAGGTGTACAAACTCGGTATAGAAACCCGGATGAAGTTCTAGAGCGTATCACTAAGGCTCCTGAATCGGAGGTGACCTCACTACTACAGGAAATATATTCTGCTCCAATCAAAGAAGATCTTATTGCTGACCGTATTAACACAATAAAGAAAGAAAATATTATTTGCGCTGCTTCGGTAACCCCAGCAAATACAAAACGATTAGCACCGATAGCCAAAGAAGCTGGTTTGGATATACTAGTAGTACAGTCTACAGTTACAAGCGCAAGGCATGTTTCAAAAAGCACACGGGGTCTCGCCTTCCCAGAGCTTTGCCGGATGCTATCTATTCCAATTATCGTGGGCAATTGTTGTAGTTATAGTGCTGCTCTGGAGTTGATGCGAACTGGGATTGACTCCATACTGGTTGGCGTAGGACCTGGAGCTGCTTGTACTACCAGGGAGGTGCTTGGCGTTGGAGTCCCACAGATAACTGCAACAATTGAATGCGCTGCAGCACGTGACAGCTACCTGGCTGAGAGTGGACGATATGTATCGGTTATTACTGACGGTGGTATTCGTATTGGCAGTGACTTATGTAAAGCTTTTGTCGCCGGTGCTGACGCTGTCATGATTGGTTCACCGTTCGCCCATGCAAACGAAGCCCCGGGTAGAGGATATCACTGGGGCATGTCACATCCACACCCCGCTTTGCCGCGAGGCACCCGTATTAAGGTTGGCACTGTAGCCTCAT
>CAYVML010000174.1:0-4297 GCA_964452475.1 uncultured Dehalococcoidales bacterium | reverse complement strand
TTTTTATCGACAGAATTCGAAGGTGGTAGACATACTCGGAGACTCGAAAAAATTATAACACTTGAAACTAGCTAATTGAGCATGCTAGAGTCTACGTTTAAATCGTAAGGAGGCAGTATTGAAAAGTGATTCCATAAAAAAAGGTATTGAACGTGCACCTCATAGATCGTTATTGTATGCAAGGGGTTGCTCAACAGATGATTGGGACAAACCATTTATCGGGATAATGAATAGCGTTAATGATGTAGTTCCCGGGCATGCTCATTTAAGATCTATTGTGCAGGCAGTTAAAGAAGGGATCAGGAGTGGGGGAGGAGTGCCTTTCGAAGGCAACACCATTGCTGTATGTGATGGTATTGCTATGAACCACCCAGGTATGAAGTATAGTTTGCCCAGCCGGGAGATTATCGCAGATGCAAGTGAGGTCTTTGCAATGGCTCATGCATTTGATGCCCTGGTATTTATTCCTAACTGCGACAAAATAGTGCCAGGCATGTTGATGGCTGCTGCACGAATAAACCTGCCTTGCATATTTGTTAGTGGTGGACCAATGATGGCAGGTAAAATATACGATGGCAATAGGTTAAGAGCAGTCGACCTTATTACTGTGTTTGAGTCTGTTGGAAAGGCTGTGAGAGGTGATATATCAAAAGAAAGATTGATTGAGATAGAAAAAGTTGCATGTCCTGGCTGTGGCAGTTGCTCAGGCTTATATACTGCGAATACTATGAATTGTCTTAGCGAAGTACTAGGGATCGCACTACCAGGTAATGGAACTATACCGGCAGTGCAGTCACGTCGACTTCAGTTAGCTTATACAGCGGGACAGCAAGTAATCAAGGTCCTATCTGATAACATCAAGCCTGCAGATTTAATCACAGAAGATGCTATGTATAATGCCTTTGCTGTAGATATGGCAATGGGAGGCAGTAGTAATACCGTTTTACACCTTTCTGCAATAGCACACGAAGCAGGGGTGGAGTTTCCTCTTTCACGGATAAATGAAATTGGCAAGGGTATTCCACATATATGTAAACTATCTCCAGCAAGTGAACAACATATCGAAGATTTAGACTTAGCTGGAGGGGTATCAGCGGTAATGAAAGAGATATCCGAATCGCTAAAACTTGATGCCAGAACAGTACTGGGGAAGTCACTTGGAGAGGTAATAGAACATGCCAGGGTTGAGGATAGAAATGTAATACGTTCTCTTTCCAACCCCTATCGGCCCACCGGGGGGCTCAGTATGCTTTTTGGCAATCTGGCACCAGATGGAGCAGTGGTTAAAAGTGCAGCAGTAGATCCGCAGATGCTGACTCATAAGGGGCCAGCTAGAGTTTTCGATAGTGAGGATGACGCTACCACGGCTATAATGGAAGGTAATTTTCAATCTGGAGATATATTGGTAATCCGTTATGAAGGGCCTAAGGGAGGACCTGGAATGCGAGAAATGTTGACTCCTACCTCCCTTCTGAGTGGAATGGGCATGGATAAAGAAGTAGCCATGATAACTGATGGGCGTTTTTCTGGAGGATCTCGAGGAGCAGCCATCGGACATGCTTCACCAGAAGCTGCGGTAGGGGGCCCTATAGCTATCATAAGAGATGGTGACATTATTAGAATAGATATCCCAAACTATAAACTGGAGTTAGAATTAACAGAGGAAGAGATAAAACGAAGATTTGATACCTTACCCAGATTCGAACCTAGAGTGAAAAATGGTTATTTAAAACGATATGCAGACCGGGTCACGTCCGCGAGTACTGGAGCGGTATTCGCTGATTGAATGAGGTTATTATGAAAAAATCGGGCGCTCAGATATTGTGTGAGAGTTTAATTAAAGAAAGAGTTGAAGTTATCTTTGGAATACCCGGTGGTGCAGTATTACCATTATATGATACGTTGATTAACTACCCTCAGTTGCGGCATATACTATTCAGGCATGAGCAAGGCGCAGTTCATGCGGCGGATGGGTACGCTCGAGTCACTGGAAAAGCCGGTGTGTGCTTTGCTACCTCGGGACCAGGAGCTACTAATCTAGTGACAGGTATTGCAAACGCATATATGGATTCTTCGCCGGTGATAGGTATAACTGGTCAGGTAGGAAGACCTTTTATTGGGAAGGATGCTTTTCAAGAAACAGATATCAGTGGTATCACTCTACCCATAACCAAGTATAATTATCTTGTCACTGAAACGGAACTGCTTGCAAAAACAGTTAAGGAAGCATTTTATATTGCCCAGACGGGAAGGCCTGGACCTGTAATTATAGATATACCTAAAGATGTACAACAGGAAGAGGTGGAATTTAATTACCCCGATAAAATTAATTTGCCTGGCTATAAAATTATGTCGCGGGGGCATACAGTTCAAATAAGAAAAGCAGTAAAAATGATCGGCGAAAGCCACAAACCCACAATTATTGCCGGCAGGGGAGTAGTCATCTCTGAAGCCTATAGTGAGCTTAAGGAATTCGCAGAAAAAGCACAAATACCAGTGGTTACTACTCTCCTCGGTCTCGGTTCCTTCCCTGAAAATCATATACTCAACTTTGGCTGGCTAGGGATGCATGGCATGGTCCATGCTAATATGGCAGTACAGAATGCCGATATTATTATCGCTATTGGGATGAGGTTCGATGATCGAGCTACCGCCAACACCAGTAATTTTGCTCCAAATGCCAGAATCGTTCATATAGATATCGACCCGACAGAGATAGGTAAAAACGTGCCAGTGGATGTACCAATAGTAGGTGATATAAAAAATGTTCTACGGTCTATGATTAAAGAACTCGAAGTACAAGAACATGTGGACTGGATTTCATTGTTAGGGCAGTGGCGCTATGAACATCCATCGTTAGGATTTGAGGGAAGTGATGAACTACTTCCACAATATGTTATTAATAAGATATGCCAGGCTACTAAAGGGAACGCAAGGCTAGTTACTGGCGTAGGTCAACACCAGATGTGGACGGCACAATATTTCTCTTATAACAAACCAAATACTCTTATCCAATCAGGCGGCTTAGGTTCTATGGGCTTTGAACTACCGGCATCTATAGGAGTGAAAATTGGGTGCCCAGAAGAAACAGTCTGGTGTATTGCTGGTGATGGTAGTATTCAGATGACAATCCAGGAATTGGCTACAATAAGACAGGAGAATTTGAATATAAAGATTGCTGTTATTAATAATCAATATCTTGGCCTCGTACGCCAGTGGCAGGAGTTATTTTATGAGCGTTCTTATGCAGGAGTAAAACTTTGGAATCCGGACTTTGTTGCGATTGCTCAGGCCTATGAGATACCAGGGATAAAAGTAAAGCACAGAGATGGCGTAGTATCGGCTATAGAACAAGCAATGGAGTGTGATGGTCCATTCCTTATAGACTTCGCAGTCGAACCTGAAGAAAATGTATATCCGATTATTCCTCCAGGGAAAACGCTTAGCCAAGCTTTAGAAAAACCGAAACTAGAATTAGTAAATAAATACTAGGTTATTACTTATGGATAGAGATTCAAATAATACAAAACATATTATAGTTGCTTTAGTGGAAGATAAACCTGGCGTATTAGCCAGGGTATCTAGCCTGTTCCGTCGTCGTGGTTTCAACATACAAAGTCTGGCCGTAGGACATAGCGAACGACCTCAGCTATCTCGTATGACGCTTGTTGCGAAAGGTAACTCAATGGAGGTAGAACAGATAAGGAAGCAACTAGATAAATTGATTAATGTAATCAGAGTAACTGATATTACTAATGAAGAAATAGTTGCCAGGGAATTAGCGCTTATTAAAGTAAATGCAACCACATCAACCCGTAGCGAGATTGTACAAATCGTTGATATCTTTAGAGCGAATATTGTTGACGTATCCATAAATTCGCTAACAGTAGAAGCTACGGGTGATGAAAGTAAATTGGAATCTTTACTTGAGCTGCTTAATCGTTTTGGCATTAAAGAAATATCGAGAACAGGTAAAATTGCTTTAACACGCCAGTAACTTGTTCAACCAGTAAAAATTATAATTAAAGAGGAGATGTGTTGATGGCTAAGATTTACTATGAAAAGGATTCAGACCTGGAGCTACTTAGAGGCAAGACAATCGGCATTATTGGTTATGGGAGCCAAGGTCATGCTCATGCACAAAACCTGCGTGACAGTGGGTGTAAGGTGCTTGTTGCCAGCAAACCAAATGGCAATGGATGGAAAGCTGCTAACAGCGATGGCTTTAAAGTCACCAGCGTTGCTGACGTGGCCAAGGAATCTGCCCTCGCGCGACTTCCGCTTCCGGCCAAGCTCG
>CAYVML010000173.1:0-4320 GCA_964452475.1 uncultured Dehalococcoidales bacterium | reverse complement strand
ACGGTCTTATTGCCTACAGACTGGGTATGGATATAATGGCAGGAGATATGGTCAACCTGGAACAGATATCTTTATTTGATAATAAGACGTATGATACAGGAATACAGGAGAAAGCACTGCTTGTCACCCAAAACCTTCACCCTGAGGCACGGCAGATTGCTGAACAACAGCGGGTGCACATCATTGAGCTTCCCCTCAAGGAGAAGAAAGCTTTAGAAAAAACCAGCAAAGAAAAGACTACCAGCATACAGAGTACCGTTGACGAGTTATTAACCTCAGTGCCTGAGGTGAAGCCAAAGGCAAAGGGTATCAAGCGTAGAGCGCAAGCAGAAGCCCTTCAATTAATTCCCGAAACCATGGCGCGAAGATTTACCGCGGTACCGCTATCAATTATCGATAATGCCCTGCAGGTAGCAATGGTAAACCCTTCCGATATCTTTGCACTGGAGGCGCTGGCAGCGCAGAGCCAGACAAGGATAAGTCCTGTAGAAGCCAGTGAAAAAGAAATAAGGGAAATGATTGACTTCAACTACCGGGGGTTCGGTGATATCGAGGCACAGATATCCCGTATGCCAGGAGGTGATACCTCAGATGGCATCACTGACGAACAGCTCCTGCTTGAGGCTGCCCGAGATACACCTGTCGCCAGTGCCCTGCGTTTAATCATAGATGAAGCAGCGAAAGCCAGAGCGTCAGATATTCACATTGAACCTGAAGAGGACAGGTTGCGAATCCGCTATCGTATCGATGGGGCGCTACAGGATGTCATGTCCCTGCCATCAAGAATACACCTGCCACTGACTTCAAGGATAAAAATACTGGCCGACATGAATATCGCAGACCATATACGACCCCAGGATGGTCAATTCTCTACCGAGACGAAAGGGCGGTTTCTGGATATCCGCGTGGCAACCATTCCCACCGTTCAAGGCGAAATGACAGTCATGCGCCTGCTGGATAAATCGCTGGGTATCATAGAGCTCTCAGGCCTGGGCCTCTCCTCCAAGGCACTGAATAAATATCACGATATGCTCAAAGTACCATTCGGTATGATACTGATTAGTGGCCCTACCGGCTCAGGGAAAACAACCACGCTCTATGCCTCGGTAAACCAGCTCGATAAAGCCAGCCAGAAAATCATCACCATCGAGGACCCGGTAGAGTACCGCTTTAAAAATATAAACCAGATTCAGATTAATCCCAAGGCAGGGCTTACCTTTGCCAGTGGATTGCGCTCCATATTACGGCTTGACCCGGACGTGATACTGGTAGGTGAGATTCGCGATGCCGAGACGGCAAATATAGCAGTTCAATCAGCTTTAACCGGGCACCTTGTACTATCTTCTATCCACGCTAACGACACTATAGGGGTGGTTTTCCGCCTGCTTGATCTTGGCATAGTGCCTTTCCTGGTTTCATCAGCCATCATAGGTGTGGTGGCACAACGAATGGTTCGCCGTGTATGTCCCAACTGCAGTGAGTATAAAGAGGCTTCCCTGCTGGAGCAGATGGCCTATGCACGTGAAACTGGTGAGGAACAAAGCAAGTTCCTCTATGGCGAAGGCTGTGAGTTATGCTCCTATTCAGGATATCAGGGCAGAACGGGCATTTTTGAAGTACTGCTCATCAGTGATGCCCTCCGGACCAGCATATTGCGAGGAGCGACGACAGCCGAAATTCGACGCCAGGCTATCGAAGAAGGGATGATACCGATGATAAGAGATGGGATGGCAAAGGTGAAAGAAGGCATTACCACCCCTGCTGAAGTGCTGCGAAACGCATACTTTATTGAGTAGGTAATACTATGGAATTTTCATATATTGCTTCTACTGAAGATAATAGGGTTGTCAAAGGGAAGTTGTCTGCAAAGAACGAGACTAATGCCGCCAGCTTGCTGGTAGATAACGGCTACCGGGTGCTCAGCCTGAAGGAATATATTCCTTTTTACGATTCTTCAAAGATATCTACCCTATTTAATCACGTAAAAACCACCGAGATAATAATGTTCACACGGCAGCTCGCTTTACTGCTGGAATCAGGAACAGATGCAATTACCTCTATGGAGTTATTACAGGCTCAAACCACCAATCGCGCTTTAAAACGAATACTGGAAACAGTAACCTCCGATGTACGTGGTGGAATGCCTCTTGCTGAATCCATGAGTAAACATCCCTCTGCTTTTCCCACGGTTTATTCCCGCCTGGTAGCTGTTGGAGAGAAAAGCGGGAGCCTGGAAACAGTGCTTCGAAGAGCCGCCAATTACATGGAGAGAATATACTCAGTTCGAAAGAGTACTAAAAATGCCATGATATATCCAATTGTGATGCTTGTCCTGTCTATAGGAGTTATTGCCATACTGGTCACCTTCGTGCTACCTTCATTTACTGGCCTTTATCAGTCATTCGACGTGGAACTGCCAGCCGCTACCAGGGCTCTTATCGGCTTTACAGACTGGGCGAATAAATATGGTCTCATTGTTCTGATAATTCTGGTTGGCATCCCTGTTGCTGGATACCTCTATACCAGGACACCAGATGGGAAATATAACTGGGGCAAATTCACACTTATCATGCCCGTTTTTGGCAGGATTAACCTGTTGAATGAACTTGCACGGTGCTGCCGGAGTATTTCGCTACTCTATGGTAGCGGTCTGCCTTTACACGAGATAATGACGATGGTCGTCCAGGGAACAAACAATAAAGCCATGGAGAAGGCACTATCCAGTGTGCAGCAAAGTATGATTGCTGGTGCAGGTCTCTCTCGCCCGATGGAGCAGGAGTCATTATTTTTACCCCTCATGGTACAAATGACCGCTGTTGGAGAACAAACCGGAAACCTGGACCATACACTTACCACGGTAGCGGAGAGTTATGAGACAGAAGCCGATGATAAAACAAAGACCATGATCAGCATGATTACTCCAGCTATGACTATATTCATCGGCTTGCTGGTAGGTTTTATCGCCATTGCTTTAATTTCCAGCATGTATTCTATTTTTGGACAAATTTAGATGATTAAAATAAGAAGCTTTTTGAATGGGAAGTCGAAAGGCTTCGGGCTTATCGAGGCATTGATAGCCATGGCTATTCTGGGCGCAATTTCAGCGGCGTTTCTCAATAGCCTGGCAACTGCCTATAAAGCTGACACTATAGCTAATGAGAGAACCAGCGCCGAGAGCCTGGCCAGAAGCGAATTTGAGTATATCAAGGATAGCGACTATTGGAACTACGGCTTCAGCTACGAAATCCCTGCACCACCGGGTAATACGCCACCATGGGATGCAAACCATACCGACCTTGCAGACACTTATCAAGGCTATTCTGTGGAGGTAACCGGTCAACAGATAATCCCGGCTACCCATACTCCGTATGGCGGGCCGGATATGGGTATACAGCAGATAACTGTTGAGATATATAACCAGGGTAAACTGCTGCTGAGCAGCAGCACTTATAAAATATTTAGATGAAAACAATGTGGAAAGGACAACAAGGTTTTAGCTTATTAGAGCTACTGGTCGCTATTCCTATAGCTGCACTTATTTCCACCGCAGCAACAGGGGCAATCTTCCAGATATTTACCGGCAACCGTGCTGGTAACGACATTGTTGCATTCCGACAGGTACAAACCGCTGGTGACTGGGTAAGCAATGATGCACTCCAGGCGCAAATTATTGATGATACCTGGGACCAACCTGATGACAAGGGCTTCCCTCTTACCCTCACCTGGACTGAGTGGGATAATGATATCCACCAAGTCGTCTATGACCTTATTGCCATGCCTTCTGGAACATTAAAACAACTACAGAGACAGGAGATTGTTAATGGTAACAGCTCCACCAGAATCGTGGGGCAATACCTGGACGACTCAGCATCACAAATCAGCTATAATACCAGCACTATCAAAGTTATTTTTCAGGTAACGGCAACTATGGGAGAACAAACAGCCAGCAGGGTATACGAGGTGAAGCCCAGGCCTCTTTCCTAGCAGGAATATAAATATAAATGATGTACAATTATGATAGGTATAAACAAAATGGTAACTAAGCTGAAAAAGGTACTGGCTGCTGTAATCAAAAATGAGTCGGGACAGGGCACCTTTATTGTGGTTTTAGTTATGCTGGTCATTGGCTCCCTTTTGCTTCCCCCTCTCATGGGGCTTATCGGCACAGGTCTCAGGGCAGGCCAGGCTCACGAAGAGGACATGCAGAGCTATTATGCCGCTGATGCCGGAGTGGAAGATGCATTGTGGCAGATAAAATACGATGAGGTTGAAGATTTACTTTCCGGCTATAACCAGTATGAGTTTGGAGTAACATATCCG
>CAYVML010000172.1:0-4327 GCA_964452475.1 uncultured Dehalococcoidales bacterium | reverse complement strand
AATAATAAATGTGAGTGCACGGGATAAAGGAACTGGAAAGGAACAAAAAATCACTATTACTGCATCAAGTGGCTTGAGTAAAGAAGAAGTGGAAAAAATGCAGAGAGAGGCAGAAAGTTTTGCTACTGAAGATGCTAAACGTAAGGAAGAAGCGGAAACTAGGAATTCTGCAGATAGTCTAGTCTATACTACCGAAAAAACATTACGTGAGCATGGTGATAAGATACCTGCAGACTTGAAACAAGATATAGAGGGTAAAATAGCTGCAGTACGCTCTGTACTTCAAGGTCAAGATGTTGATGCAATTACTAAAGCTGTACAAGATTTATCAGAGGCTGTGCAAAAAATTGGATCATCGGTTTATCAACAACCAAGTCAAGAAAGTCCAACAAATAATGCTGAGCAAGGAACAAGTGATACCAATTCTGAAGATGAGGAAGGCACTGTAGAAGGCGAATTCAGAGAGGTATAAGTAACATAAAATGGTAATCAGTAAAATTCTATAAGATATAGATATATGCCCGCATAATTATTGATTATATATAGTTAATAAGGAGTTAATAAATTAGAGCTTATAACTATAGTGATTCACATTTTTACAGTAATAAATAGTAAATTCGGATTATTTCTTAAATATCAAATTTGCTTTCTAATTAGGCCTAGGCTAAAATGACTTTAAGTCATAGCAACAAAAAGGTAGATTATAGATATGATAAACAATAGTAAATCTTATGAACGTTTGAGTTTAGAGAAAAAGAAACTAAATGAAAAGCTTGAGTTGCTTAAGATCAGCAGGCAACCTCAAGTAGATGGACGAGAGGGAAGCCCTTTCGGTAAGAGGGAAGAAGAAGCCAGTGAGACATTTGAGCTTGAAAAAGGGTTAGCTTTGGAAATAAAATTGCGGGAGACTCTTGCTGAAATTGAACATGCCTTAGACAAGTGCAGAGATGGAACTTATGGTACGTGCGATTTATGCGGACAGGCGATAGATCAGGGTAGACTGGAAGCACTGCCACAAGCGAACTTATGTATGAAATGTAAGTCACGTCCGGCAAGGTATGCGAAAGAAGTTAAATAAAATTCAATTTGGACTACTTCTAACTTCTGCTGCTCTGCTGATTTTATTGGACCAGTGTAGTAAGGCATGGATTAGAGATAATCTGGTTATGGGAGAATCATGGCCCGAGACAGGGATTCTACGGGTTACTCGTGTAGCTAATACCGGTGCTGCCTTTGGATTGTTTCCCAACCAGTCTGTTATTCTGGCATGTCTCAGCATTACTGTCATAATTGTAATGCTGATAATTATTGAGCGCATCGTAAATATCACAAACCTTCATCTAGCTTCGGCAGGTTTAGTGCTTGGAGGCGCTTTTGGAAACCTTATCGATAGATTTCACCTTGGCTATATCACTGACTTCATTGATTTTAAGCTATGGGGTGATTATCACTGGCCGATTTTTAACTTTGCTGATTCGGCGATTGTAATTGGAACAGCAATTTTCGCCATCGCTTTATATCGGTCAAACATACGAGATAAAGCAAGTGAGAAATCCACAGGATTCAGCAGTTAGAGATATTAACCTCACAGTATATTCGTCTGGTTCTCGTGTTGATAAGTTTATTGCTGATGCTATTGCCTATTTATCTAGATCACAAATACAGATATTACTTCGAAAAAGCTCTATTACTATAAACAAGAAACATGCTAAGCCTAGTCAAATATTAAGGTTAAATGATTATATAGAAATCAAACTACCATCTCCTCAAATTCTAAAAGCAGAGTTGATACAACTAAATGTGGTTTATGAGGATGAAGATATTATAGTGATAAATAAGCCGGCAGGTATGGTAGTTCACCCAGGGCCAGGACATTCTGAACATACCCTAGTTAATGCTATCCTTGCATATTGCCCAGGTTTATTAATTAATGATGAATTGATACGACCGGGCATAGTTCACCGGCTTGATAAAGACACATCAGGACTTATTGTTATTGCTAAAAATAAACAGGCAAAAGAATTCCTTGTTAATCAATTTAAAAATCATACTGTATTAAAAAAATATACTGTTTTAGTAACAGGCCATCTATCTCCAGAAAAGGGAATAATTGAAGCACCTATTGGACGTGATCCTCATAATTTCAAACGGATGGCAATCATAACAAAGGGTAAAGAAGCAATAACCTATTATACTGTAATAAAATATTACTCATGTTGTACTCTTATTGATGCCATTATAAAATCGGGCCGTACACATCAAATTAGAGTACACTTATCAGCCATTGGTCACCCAGTAATTGGAGATTCTGTATATGGTCGGAAATCACCCTATCTTGAAAGACAATTTTTACATGCACATAAGCTTGGATTTCGCTTACCATCCACTGGAATATTTCACCATTATAATTGCTCCTTACCATACGAACTGGAGAATTTATTAGTCCGGCTCGACAACGATACGTAACTAACCTTGCCCAAAGCTATAGTGTATGATATATTTCAACGTGAATATACAATGAAACCATTCGATAATTTAAAATCTTTAGGTCAGCTCTCTGGCGAACAAAGCAGAAGAGAAAGTGTCTTGTTAACAGAGCTTATGGAAAAATTCGGAGTCAAGGATTTGGCATCATCAGAAACTGACTTGACAGAGCGAAATAACCGTCTGCTCTTCTTAATTACCACTGAGATGGAAGATACTCAAATTGCGATTAAAGAAGCTGAACAGGTTATCCAGAGACTTAAGAAACATCTGCAGCAATTGAAAGGCTTGCAAGATGTCCTCTCAAAATAACTTTGTGCCGTTACAAGGTGTCTTACTAAAGTATTATGTAAAGAGTTATACGTTGTGTTGTTATGCGGGTTCTAACTATTTAAGAGAGAGGATACTAATCTAAATATGTCATCAGTCAGAGTTCGCTTTGCGCCCAGCCCGACAGGGTATCCTCATCTAGGGAATATCAGGACTGCTTTATTTACATGGCTGTTTGCCCGACACCATGGAGGGAAATTTATCCTTCGTATTGAGGATACAGATATAAACCGAAAGGTTGAAGGATCAGTAGATGCAATACTAGATAGCTTAAGATGGCTAGGCTTGGATTGGGACGAAGGACCTTTTTTTCAATCGAAAAGATTAGAACTATATCGTGAAGCTACTGATAAGTTACTAGCAAATGGATTCGCATACCGTTGTTACTGTTCCCCTGAGAGATTGGAAGCCATGAGACAAGAACAGATAAAAAACAAACAACCGCCAAAATATGATGGGCACTGCCGCTATCTTACAGCTGAAGAAAAACTATCACTCGAGTCAAGTAATATTAAATCGGTAGTCCGTCTTAAGGTCCCACTCGAGGGAGAAACATCTTTTAATGATATGCTACGTGGAGAAATAACCTTTAAGAATAAAATCCTAGATGACCAGATTTTACTTAAATCAGATGGATATCCCACGTACCATCTAGCGAACATAGTGGATGACCATGATATGGCCATTTCACATGTTTTAAGAGCTGATGAATGGATTTCCAGCACTCCACGACATATTCTGCTTTACAATGCATTTGGTTGGGATCCACCCTTATTTGTCCACTTACCTATGTTATTAGGTTCGGATAGATCAAAGTTATCAAAAAGACATGGTGCTACAACTATCATTGCTTATAAAGATCAAGGTTATCTACCTCAAGCGATGATAAATTTCTTGGCATTGTTAGGATGGTCACTAGACGATAAAACGGAAATAATGAGTAGGAAAGAATTGATAGAGTCTTTTTCTTTAAAGCGTATCAGTAAAACACCAGCTATTTTTAATAAGCGTAAGCTAGAATGGATGAATGGGGTTTATTTACGCAAATTGAGCCCTGAGGAATTTAGGAAATTATCTATTCCAGTGTTGGAGAAGGAACTATCTGCTACCATAAAGCGACCACTTAACAGAGACTATATTAGTCAGGTTCTTCCTTTGCTTCAAGAGCGTGTAAAAATAATGGCTGAACTTTCTCAAATTGCTGAATTTTTCTTCATAGAAGAGCTAGAATATGAAACTAGTCTGTTATTAGGAGATGGCCTTGATATAGAATCAGCTATGTATGCTTTAAAAGAAACCTTACGAATATTAAAAGAGGGATTAGCCACATGGGATGCAGATACACTCGAGAATACTCTAAGACCGCTAACTATAAAACTGGGTCTTAATACACGGCAATTTTTCGGTTTATTAAGAACTGCTACGACTGGAAAGATTGCGGCGCCACCTTTGTTCCAAACGATGGCAATTCTTGGAAAAGAAACTAATCTCCAACGACTTACAAGTGCTCTAC
>CAYVML010000171.1:0-4335 GCA_964452475.1 uncultured Dehalococcoidales bacterium | reverse complement strand
TCCATCTCACCCAGCGGCCGAAAGTGATTTCCTTGCTCATTTTTGCCTCCCATCGTTTCTGGTACTGAGAGAGGTAGCTTGCAGATAGGTTGTCTATATCCAGGGCTTCTTTGAGCACGTCACTGGCTATTTTAGCGCCTAAGTTCCCGAAATAAATACCTCCGCCAGTAGTTGGCTTAAGCTGGCCAGCAGCATCTCCGATAACCAGTATTCTATCACCAGAGCTATGTGGCAGGATCTGCAAAGGGATTATTTTTTGCCTTATCTTGAAAGTGGTGCTTGCCAATCTACCTTTGCAGAAGGGGCTAAGAAGGAATCTTTCGAGGTGTTGCCTGGCATGGGATGATGATAACAACCCGGCCAGAGCTTTGCCCACAGAGGTGGGAACCAACCATGCGAAAAAACCTGGCGCCAACTGCTGGCTGAAGTACACCTCGACTTCATCGATATTCGCGGTTGTAATTTCTGCCTGTGCACCTATAGCGAAATGTTTGAATTTGCCCAGGCCCAGCTTATGGCGAAGTCTGAGGTCCTGGCCGGTAGCTAGAATGACAGCTCTGGCGTTGAACAGTCGCCTAGAGCCATAGCTTAAAGTTCTAACTGTTGCTTTGTTTTTATCTATAGTTATAGCATTACAATCAGTGGAGAAATAATAGGTAACCCCGTTATCCTGTGCATTTTGTGCCAGTGCTTGGTCGAGGTAACTTCGATCTACTATAAAAACATTTACTTTCTCGCTCTGCAGCCTGACAGATTTTCCTGAGGGAAAGAAAAACTTGGCAGAGTTTGGTTTTCTAACTATGATGTTGGGGCTGACACCAAGGGAGTCGAAACACTCAGCGCTTATTATGCCTGTGCCACAAATATCAAGGCCTGCAGCGTTTTTACGCTCCAGTACGGCTACACTATGCCCGGCAGAGGCCAATTTAGAGGCTGCATAGCTTCCCGCGGGCCCTGCGCCTATTACAATGACCTCGTAAGATTGAGTTGGCAACTTGATATTACTCATACTGGTCTTTCATCGTGTGATGATAACATATCGCATGTCATTTCTCTTCAACAAGCAATATTGTAAATATGGGTGATACATCAAGGGGTATCTGATATACTGAAACGTGCTGATTGCTAGAGTGTATATTTGTAAGGTAAGAGTACAAAGTAGGAGATCTGCTTACCGGTAGATTAGTTTGAACTTTGTTATTCTTCGAGGTAGTATATTAAGGTTGTTAAGGTTGAGTTCTGAAATCGATCGATAGGTGTGTTCTCGGTAGAAACGAAATAGGAGGTAAGAAGATGGAATCGAGCGATAGAGGTGGCTTGTTAAGTGCTGGTGGGATACTAAGTGTTATAGTAGGAGTTCTTGAGCTAATTGCTGGGGTGCTGCTGGTTGTTACCATGGCTTTTGGCATGTCATTTTGGGCGGCATGTCCTTGGGCTGGGCTAGATTTCAGTCGTGGATTTGCTTTTTGGGAATTTGCTCCGACTATGACGGTAATGATTATTGCAGGAATAGTGCTCCTTGTTCTCGGTATACTGGCGTTAGTAGGTGGTATCTCAGCTATAAAGAGAAGGAGTTTTGGAATGTCAGTGTTGGGTGCCGTTTGTGCGTTACTTCCTGTTAATGTACTAGGCTTATTTGCAGTTATATTTATCTCTCTGGCAAAGGGAGAGTTCGATAAAGATGAGTAGATGCCGAAGTGGCGGAATGGCAGACGCGCTACGTTCAGGACGTAGTGTCCGTAAGGACGTGAGGGTTCAAATCCCTCCTTCGGCACTTTATTAGTCACAGATATGCGCCTGTAGCTCAGCTGGATAGAGCGCAGCCCTGCGGAGGCTGAGGCCGTGGGTTCAAATCCCACCAGGCGTGCTATAATTTAGAGAAGCTCCATGACAAGAATATACCTTAGATGATGAGTTATGGGCGGTTAGCTCAGCGGTTAGAGCGCCTGTTTTACACACAGGAGGTCAGAGGTTCAAATCCTCTACTGCCCACCATATCTATACTATGAAATCCACTTTGTATAGGAACGGGGAGAACTGATTTCAGTTAACTAAAAGCCTTATTCAACTAAAACACCATTTGTATGTTGTATTGTTGATTTTGTTTAGTTCTGTTAGGGATACATATTATAATATTAGGGGAAGTTCGAATGGCAAACCCTCTTAAATTGATTCTTCTGGGTACAGGAGGGCCCCGGCTAACACCGGTGCCACCTCGAGGCGGATCGAGTCAGTTAATTATTGCGGGGGATGACTGCATTTTAGTTGACTGTGGACCGGGAGCAACGTTAAATATGGTTCGCGCCGGGATAAAACCCCATCGTCCGCATTGTTTATTATTCACTCATGTTCATCACTATGACCATAATGCTGACTATGCTGCTTTTATATTTGAAAACTGGATATGGGGGTTTGAGGATGGTGTATATCAGCCACTCAAGGTCTATGGGCCAAAAGGTACTAAGGATTTCCACCACCGCATTATAGATATTGCTTATAGTGACGAGATTAAATTGAGAATGGGATATGGCGATTACCATGCCCCAATAGTTGACATAACCGAAGTAACGGGAGGCCATATTTGCAAAAACAAAACATGGACCATAACTTCTACAAAGGTATCACATGGACCAAATGCCCTGGCCTATCGGATAGATAGTAACGATAAATCTATTGTCATCAGTGGGGATCTGTCGAGACTATCCGATTTAACAACATTTGCAAAAGGAGCAGATATTTTTCTGGTAGACGTCTTGCATCCGTCAGCAGAGGATATCGGGAAAACTGCCGTTGAGGCAGGTGTAAAGAAGCTAATCCTGTCGCATATTATCTATAGCTGGTTTGGAAATAAACTGGATTTGCCTCAAAAAACAGCAGAAATAAAGCAATGGTTTAAAGGGGAGGTTATTGAAGGTCACGACCTGATGGTTTTTCAACTATAGTGTCTATGAAAAGGGGAGGACAGATTTAGCTTATCAGTCCTCCCCTTGGTGAATAACAACCCAAGAAGCTATTTTATTACTAGTTTCAGCTCCAGAGGTCTTTGGCTACATCGTCGAGCCCAAGTTCTAGCAAATTCTTCTTGCTTGGTTTTGCGGTGCCTGGCTCCCAGCCTTCTACTGTCATATATTCCTTTACCAGTGTGTCTTCATTTACCGTAATTCCTTGAACTGGACCAGCTTTCTGTGCCGGTTTGCCAAGTACCCTGTCAGGAACCTTATGGTTGAGTGGATTAATTCCTTCGCGAAGGTTAAAAGCATGCCTTAGATTGGCAATACGGTCGCCTGTCTTGAGAACTTCTTTCATTTCTACGTCCCAGCCAGTTATTGCGCTCAGGAACTCTGGTATGGCTTTGACGTTGGGTAAGCAGAAGTATGCAAATTCGCACATACCAGTAGAATTTACAATATGCATAATAGCGCTGCCTCTTTTGTGGGCTTCCCCTCGTCCACTGAAGGCTCGTTCATCAAATCCCTCGAATAAACCGGGCGGATTTAATGCTTCACTTCCCTGAGTGTGCCGACCTGGAGTAGCATCCATTCGGTAGGTAGTTGCAAAATGGAAACCTAGCTTTGCGTCATGTGCAGGGAGTCCTTGCCCTCCAACATGTATTGCATATTTCTCAGAGCCTTTCCCAATCTTCTCTGCTGCTTCCTTAACTCCCTTTCCCAGTATTGCCCCAAATCCCTCTCCCTTGGCAATCTTTTCTGTCATAGCAACGATGGAGGCGTGATTACCCCAGGTCATTTCCAGCCCGCCGGTGTCCTCTTTGGTGATAATACCATTTTCATAGCATTCTATGGCAAACGCAACTGCAACAGCAGTGGAGATAGTGTCAAGCCCTGCCCTGTTGCATATTCCACCAGCCATGATGAGTGAATCCAGATTAGAATTAAGACAATTGGTCCCAAACATGCTGCATGTCTCATACTCAGGCTTGCTTTCGCCTTCCTGGTACTTATACTCGCCTGTAGGGGCCTTCATCCGCCCACCACATTGGATAGTGCAGTGCCAGCAGCCTTCTTTCTCTTTCTGCTTTTCTATAATCTTATCACCGCTGATAAGTTCGGCTTCGGGGAAGTCTACTACACCAACGCCTCCCCAGTTCTTAACCGGGGAATCTCCACTGTGAGCACTGACTGCATTCAAGCCGCAGGTGCCCTGTCCGTGAAACAGCTCATAGAAAGGATGCCCTGGAAATGTAGCGAGATATTTCTTTCGTAGCTCAAGCACTTTTGCCCGGTCAGCGACAGTTACCTCTCCTTTTCCATTGGCCACTATTGCCTTTAGTTTCTTGGATCCCATGACTGCTCCAACGCCAGATCTCCCAGCAGT
>CAYVML010000170.1:0-4343 GCA_964452475.1 uncultured Dehalococcoidales bacterium | reverse complement strand
GATATGAAAGACTATCCCAAACGTTATGGGTTGATATAGAAGCTTTCATCAGGGTTTATCAGTCTACTCTATCTAAAGTGGACTTCCCTCCTCGGTAGCGGCATAGCGCTCATAGACCTTCAATAAAGAAAATCGGTGGGGGTAAAAGGGAAGCCAGCACACCTGCTTTACAAAGCTGGTTTTTACGGCTAAAATAGCTTTGATTTTGGGCGGTTGGCTCAGTGGTTAGAGCGCTTGCTTCACACGCAAGAGGTCAGTGGTTCAAATCCACTACTGCCCACCAACCAGCCAAAGCTATAACTCTAAACATTTGTTAACAAAACCTCAGCTACAACTCCAAGCTAATTTGTTAACAAAATTCCTCGATTTTAAGAAATCCACCTTATCTCCATCCATTTATAAACTATACAATTTCTGTCTTAATTCCTTTGTAACACATTATGAGATATCCGCTGATGGGATTAACTCCTACCTTGCTAACCTTAGTTGTGGTAACGCTAAAGGCAACTATCATCAGATTATCAATACCTTTGTACGTTGGCTGGTTAAGATGGGATACCTTGAACAAAATCCTATGGATAAGGTTGATAAGCCTGTTAGAGCAAAAAGACTGTTACCAAGTATTACAGAAGAACAACTTGAGGTAATACTAAGGCAGGCAGACAATCTACGTGATAGGGCTATAATAATGCTCTTTTTTGAGTCTGGTATGAGGCTTAATGAGCTATCTAATATTAAGCTAGAAGATATTAACTGGGAGAGTCATACAATAACTATTATAGGTAAAGGCAATAAGCAACGTAGAGCACCCTTTAGCTCTAGAAGCGAAAAGCTATTGAGAGCATGTCTTTCAGAATATAGTCCTAATGGAGATAACATATGGGGTATGTATAGATGGGGAATCCAGACAATGGTTAAGAGATTGAGCAAGAAGACGGGAATCAAGTTCTCCTGTCATGCATTTAGAAGGGGATTTGCCTGTAACCTGCATAGGAAAGGACTATCTACACTGGATATAATGCATCTAGGAGGTTGGGAAGACTTAACTATGGCTCTACGCTACACACGTAGTATTACCTTTGATGATTGCTTAATCCACTATAAGCAGGCTAATCAAGATTAGCTTAAGGTAGAGACACCCCTTTAGCTTTAAACATATATCAATAGTTAAGTAGGGTGCACCCCCTCTCATCATTGCTACTAATGGGTTTCTATGTCGATTCTCTCTCAGGCGAAATTTTTCTATTTTTATGATGCTTAATTACCTGTAAGAAAGTTAATCAAGGTTAACATAGGTTAGGATAAATATTATATATATAAAGAAAATAGGCTAACCTATCCTAACCTTGCTTAACCGTTAGTCTTATTAAAGCTAATATCCTGTTATCCCGAAAACACTCCTTATTGAAGTGACTTAAATGGCTCTCGCAAGCATGGGGTAATTTTAACTTAAAGACATGGCTACTTTCAGAAACTTTGATGACCGTCTGAAACATTACCAATCCAGTAGGAATCATCTCTAGTTAGAATTTTATTAAGGTTATTACTATGTATTCAATCTTACTTTATTCTCTTTGATATGTCCTAATAATAGTGGAGCTGCTTCTTCATATGTTTTACCTGATTTTAGGCTATTACAAAGTATGCAACATGTTCTAAGGTTATCAGCATTGTTACTTCCACCTTTTGACTGAGGTATATAATGGTCTAGCGTTGCGTTATCTTTGGTGACTGGTTCTCCACAGTATTGACATACCCATTTATCTCTTTCAAATATGACATGCCTTTTATCTGGATTTGTATAATAATCGATATTATTACTTAGAGGTGAATTGATTGCCATTTTTTCTCTTACAATAGGGATATCCTTTGGCAACTTCACTATATAGAGAGTTCCAATCCTATTTACATCACCTATGGTAATACAAGATTTCTCTTCAAGGCTTTTCAAAACCTTGGTAACATGAGCATAATTGGTCTTTAACCCTCTACTTCCTTTGCCATATCCTTCTGCTATGGTTCTTTTTCCGATTCTTAGACTATCACTTCCTTTATATAGCCAAGTATGTCGTAACAAATACATGTATAGGGTAGATTCATATGGGGTTAAGTCTGGCATCAAGTAGTCGATAAACTGCTCTATTATAGCCTCTAACGTGCTTTTCATATCTTTCGTTTAGTTAATATTTATATTATACAATAGGCAACCAAACTATTTACCTCTCACATATGGTAACTTTATATCGATTATCAAGAAAATACCCCTATCTATTTTGTATGCAACGTCATCTTCGATAAATGCGAGGTGATTTTAACTTCAAATACTAATAATATCTACCATCACTACTCGGCTTTGTAATTGGTGTGTCATCTTTTCACTACATTACTTGCGACCTGTGTTCTTTGTCTAAGATTAAAAACTTGGAGAAAGACATCGTCATTTAACAAAGGAGAAGTTACATTTAAGTGCTTACATATCGACTTGCATAGGTCTATAAATTCGGAGTTATTATTTGGAGAACCAGAGGAGACTGATTTAAAAAATGTTTTGTATGCTTGAATTACATCATCAGAATCACAGAAAACAACCGCGATTTGATTCAGAGCCTCTGTACATTTGTCTCCTTTAAAATCGTGCCTGTTACCAATAAGTTGCTGAAGTACGTTTATTTTTAAACGCCTATTCTCATTTCTTTGGTAATATCTATTGGAAATTACTATACTCACTATACCAGAAATAAGTGCTGCAATTATTACAATTAATATTTCCATACTACTCATTGTTAACCTCCCACATATAGCCTATGACTATACTGCTCCAAGATTTCATTCTAGTCAATACTTATTATTACCTTTACTCTATAGTTACTAGACTATATTACAAAAAGGATATTAATCTGTTTAGCTTTACTATTAAAGGGGGTGCACCCCCTCTATTCATTACTTCGTACGAACTGTAGTGTTGATTAGCTACCAGACTAAAATTATAAATTTGAGATTACTCTAATTGCTAGTCAGGAATAGAATTCGTTAATTATAAAATATAAGTTTACTATGAATGAAAGTGCTTTATACACATTAGTCCTTCATTATTACTACTGAATGACATCAATGCCATCATTCTTAACACGTAATATATTACATGGGGAGCAACAAGAGGAGACAGTGTTTACTGTGGCGTCAAGTGCACCTTTTATTCTATCTAAAGCATTTGTATTTTCCATCTGCTTAAGAACATAGTGTGCTCCATAAGCAGCACATATGCCGCTTCCTATAGCTTTAAAGGCATCTACAATATAGGACTGTATTCGAGTGTCATCGGTAAATTCATAAATCTGTGGTACATCATTTCTCCATCCAACCAATAAACAGCTCATCAAGTGACTCTTAGGTGAATTGATATTCGACTTATGTGCCAAATATCTCTGATTTCCGTTAAATACGGCTATTTTTTCTGCTATGCTTTTTTTAAGGGTTTCCCAATCATGGTTTACATCTTGTGCTTGTAACCAAGGGCTAAATTCGTTATTGCCTATCTCCACGTTCCCTGCAATCCCCCATGCTATATTTGCAGAAGGGTGAGTAAACAGCTTTCTAGCATTTTGTATTCTGAGATTATTATCTTCAGATTGCATAGTATCCGCACCAATTAGAAGAGAGGTGTCCGATTCCTTGACTGCAATAATAATAGTCATATGTGCCTTTTAACACTCTACTTTACTAGTCAGCATGTCATATCATATTACTCATATAAGTATTTTATATAATCTATTTATGCTGTGTTAAGTTATTAAATGACACTATATAGCAATACGCATTAATGAGCAATACTAAAGCACTTAAGCAATTTTATGAAAACAATATAATACTAAGTTAGGATGTTAGGATAGGTTAACCAAAATACTATATATATATTAGTTTCTACCCTAACCCATGTTAACCTAGTTAACCTCTAGCTTAGCGAACAACTGAAGGGATTCTCTTCGATTTCAAGAATTTACTTGCATCTTCTGAGACACTAGTATCTGATTCGGATATAGTCTGATTATCTTCAGAATCTGTTTCAGGTTCATATCCATTCTTAACCAGAATATTGTTTAGTTCATTAAGGCAAGATATCTGGACATATGCTTTGTTGTGCTTATGCACAATCCTAAAGCTTAGACTTCTCGCTTCTCTGGATATTTGGCTCTCAATCATTGTATAACCACGAGTTTTTAAGCTACTGTTAATATCTGTAAGAGGAATATCCAGTTTTCCTGATTTCTGATTTGCATATAAATCCCAAATCTCACCTAATACAGCTCCTCTAGGCTCAAACATCTTCGAAGTATCATCTACTT
>CAYVML010000169.1:0-4343 GCA_964452475.1 uncultured Dehalococcoidales bacterium | reverse complement strand
ATCTCCTCTTACAGGTATTTGGGGAGAGGCAAGGTCAGGAGGGGAATGGGGTGCTGCGCTACGCAAGGCTGGTTATGACTTCTTAATTATTGAAGGTGCAGCCAGTGAGCCAAAATTGATAACTATTGACGATGGAAGTATAACAATTAGCTGCGCTGAGGAACTCAAAGGAAAGACTACTTCTCAGAAAAGCAGACTCATTAAAGAGGCTCTCGAAACAGATGAGTTTAAGAGTATAGTTATTGGTCCTGCTGGAGAGAATCTTGTGAGGTTTGCTTGCATAATGTCAGCTCAATGTGCTTTTGGGAGAGCGGGAGCTGGAGCAGTTATGGGGGCAAAGAACCTGTTAGGGATTGCGGTAAGAGGAACTGGTTCCATTCCTATAGCCAAACAGCAAGAGTTCCTGACCTTATGTAGGGAAGGATATAATAAAGTCATCTCCGTCATGGGTAAAGACGGAGAATCAATCGGCGGTACTCCGGTATTAATGCTTGGCGGGGATAAGAATGGAGACATTCCCACAAAGAATTGGAGAGCTAATTCATGGGGAAAAGCCGATCAACTATATAGTCATTTTAATAAACAAAACCTGCTGAAAGCCAATTCATGTTACAAGGGTTGTGTACTACGCTGCAAAAGGGTTTCACATGTAGCCTCTGGTAAGTGGCGGACACCACAACATGAGGGTAGTGAGTATGAAAGCCTGGTTGCTTTTACTTTTTTTATATTGAACGAAGATATGGATGCCGCAGTTCATGCAGACTATTTATGTAATGAATATGGCATGGATACGATATCAACCGGGGGAGTTATCGCATTCGCCATGGATTGCTATGCAGAAGGACTTATAACTGAGGGTGAATCCGATGGATTAGAACTCTCCTGGGGTGACGCTAATGCTACTATTGAGTTAATAAAAAACATAGCTAATAGAAATGGATTAGGGAAGCTTTTAGGAGAAGGTGTTAGGCTCGCTGCTCATTCCATTGGTAGGGAAGCTGAGAGATTTGCCATACATGTAAAAGGTCTCGAAGGGGCTGCACATGACTCTAGATCGGCAAAGACTCAAGCAGTGCTCTATGGCATGAACAACAGAGGCATGTGTCATATGCATCCATTTGAGGGCCAGGTATATGAGACAGTTCACCTTGATGTTGGCTTAGGACCCTATGGGCTTCCTTCTCCAAAAAGCATAGATCGTTTTGCTGAAGAAGGCAAAGCCAGTATCGTAAAATTGTTACAGGACTATGGCATCGTACCGGACATTCTGGGAATTTGTAAATTTTATATCTTTGATGGCTTGGAACCAGTGGATCTCTCGAGAATGCTGTCTGCATTGACAGGTTGGGAAATAGACGTAAAGGAGCTTTTAACCGTAGGAGAGCGTGTTTATAACCTTCAGCGGAAGTTTAATACCAGAGAAGGAATTACCAGAAAGGATGATATGCTTCCAGAGAGATGTCTTAAACTACCAGAGTATGGGAAATACGCAAACGTTGCTGAATGTGAAATCAAGAACTACCAATCGATGCTAACTGAGTGTTATCGAGCTAGAGGTTGGGACGAAGAAACTGGTATACCAGCGGAGCAATAAGGAGCATGTATTCACTTCTGATTCCTTTTGAACGTGGTAAAAAATTAATCCAGAAGGAACTGGCAATCGCCAGGGACGATTTGTCAGATGCAAAGGATGGCTTTAATAACCAATGATACAAGTGGTCAACGATTCAAGCATACTATGCTATGTTTCATATGATATATTACTATAGCCATTTTGGTGACTGGAATGCTGGATACCATTTGCTCACAGTGAGCTCCAGGTGCATGAGCAGATAGGTCAAGAAGACACTCATCAACCTTTATGTGAACGTCTTATTCTAGCCTGAATAGAATCTGCCTCAATTCGCGTAAGTAATCCGTCCTCAACAGCGCCATTTATTATAGTACCAGTCCCGAAGACGTTGATATCGGGATATAATCTATGACATATCTCAGCAGCAACGGCATCATCTGTTGCTATATCGAATCCTCTCTGCGAAGCAATTGCAATAGATGCTGATTCCCCTTTGCCAAGTTTCTTCTCCAGTTGTAACCGAGCATACGCCCAGATTTCATCCTCCGAAGAATCATCGATAGAGATTAAAGTTACTATTCCTTTTTCTTCTAAATCTTGAATGATTGTGACTAATTCAGGCCCTTTTGCCTTCCAGCGTTTAGCTTCTTCAATTACGTAATGGCTGATATAGAAACTTCCTTCGGGGAAAGTTCCTAATACTTGGGACACTGCTCCTGCAGAATGCAATCTTGAGAGGACATCGTTGTCGAATATTACAGGTTTGATAAAGGGAGCCACTCACTGAGTACTCCTATTCTTATCCAAGTTCCTCCCTGAGTTCATAGTAGTTTCTCTGGAGGAGTTCGGACAGTCTCTCAAACGATATCAGCTTTCTCCTGTATGCTTCATGGGCAAGATACTTGTATTGAAGAGGAAATTTGCTTGGATTACCAACTTCATTTGAGTATCCAAGTGATCGAGCAGTTGGAGAAGAAGCGAATTGTCCATTGCGTAACTCTTTCCATACCTGCGAACGTAGTTTCTTTAGTGATAGTAACCTCCACCCAACTGCTTCAAAGCTGACACCAAAGTACAAAGCAATATGGAGAATCACCTCAGCGCTTATTGTAGTTCTCCGTGGATAAACAATTTGGCTTAATATATATTCGATGGTATGCCCTGGCATTAGAAAGGCGGCAGCAAATGCGTTTGCAAATCGTTCTCGTGTATTCCTTGTCTCAAATCCTGTGGTAGTATCAATATGGGCAAGTTGATTACGATGCGCTATACAATGGGCATATTCGTGCGCTATTGTAAATGTCCTTCGTCGCTGAGGTTGTTCAGCGTTAATTAAGAAACAGGGGCCAAGCTCCTGGTCATAAGCAAAGGCACCGGATAGTTTATTAGTTATTCCAGCGAAATGAAATATCCTGATTCCGCGTTTTGTTTCCAGCAAATCACAGATCTCTTTAATAGGCTGCCCGTTAAGCCCCAGTGAGCTTCGCTCATTTCCAGCCAATTCCTCAGCCTGTTCAAGGGTTGCCAGGGCTGAGTCCGAATAGTCGGGAGGCCCAAGTACTGTTGGTGCTCCTAAAAGTTTACTCAGGTCCCTATAGTCTCGACACAATTCATGGAATTCAATTATGGTTTTTCTCTCAATTGGCGCTGTCTCTGCAGCGCGTAGTAGCACAGCGAAGGAACTGCTAGCTCTGTCCTCATCAAAAAAGAATGTTATGGGGCGGTTATATAATTTGGCAAATCTATTGAGTTCCACAACGGAAACACGTCGCTTCTCATTCTCAATCTCCGAAATTGTTGAAATAGCGAATCCCATATTATTACTTACCTGTTTCAGGTTAAATCCCATAGCTATCCTGGCATCCTTTAGTTTTGGTCCACATGCTATAGCACTGGGAGATGTTATACCTTCTGACATTTTGTCCTCCATTATGTATAATTTCGGAAAAACGAAAATATACTTATATATATGTTATTTATATCATATAATATTTCGGAATTCAAACCATTGAAGTTTATTTACGGCAAAGGATAATCGAATAAAGAAAGCCAGCTACATATGTTATAATTTTATGGGTCAATCTCATGCTTTGATAAAGACAAATCAGGGTGATACTTTTAGTTGCTAAGAATTAGCCAGAAAGCCTGTCATGATTTACTTTTTATCATACGCACCATCACGACGGTCTGGATGGCGGACAACAGGGCAAAGTACCATATCCATGCCGGAATGCCCAGGAAGACTGGTTGAACGGTGCCCCAGTTCCAGAAATCCATTGCCAGGATGAATATCCCTGCCATCAGGTAAACATAAGGGTTATGCAGCCATTTCGGTGTGTGGAACGCAAGCAATCCTTCCCTCTGTAGCATAACTATATGAGTTGACAGATAGACTATGAAGGTAACGAGCATTACCCATATCACCGGCAGAAAAGCACCGGCTGGAAGCCAGCCTAAATAAAACATCAGCAGCGTGCCCTCTCCGCACAGAATGGAGAGGATGGCGGCCAGCGAATAGACACGTTTGAAGTAAAGTCCAAACAGTACGGCAGGAAATAGCACTGCAAGCCCCGAAAAAGTCTGGGTGGCTATCTGGAGGATGGTAGCCGGTGGGTTATAAGCCAGGGCAAGGCCGGCCAGACTGAGCACAACAACGAAAATATGACCTGCAGTGCTGTTGTGGCTCTTTTGCTCCCGTACCATGGAAAGAATGTCCCTGCTAAAAATCGAGCTCAAGGTCAGCAGTTGTGAGTCCATGGTTGACATAAGA
>CAYVML010000168.1:1583-4374 GCA_964452475.1 uncultured Dehalococcoidales bacterium | reverse complement strand
CTATCCTATCAAAGGCTTTGCAGAAGGTGACTACGTCTTAACACAATTTAAAATGGAGTCGAGGTTCCTTAAAAAGTTTGAGGAAGATATAAGTGCTTCAGGAGATATTCTTCGAGCTCTTATCGTCAAAAAAGGGAAATAGATGGCGAGCTTAAACAAAATAATCATTATCGGGAATGTTGGCACAGAACCAGAAATGCGTTATACACCAGGTGGTAGTCCTGTTACTTCTTTCCGTGTAGCCACAAATTACCGTTATACCAATTCTGCTGGTGAGCCAAAAGAGGAAACTGAATGGTTTGGTGTGGTTGCCTGGCGAAAACTGGCAGAGCAATGTAACCAATTTTTAGCCAAGGGACGTCAGGTTTACGTAGAAGGTCGTTTGCGCACTCGGAGTTGGGAAGGACAAGATGGGCAGAAACGCTTTACAGTTGAGATAGTAGCGAATCGTGTAATTTTCTTGGGCAGGTTGGGAACAGCCAATGTGCCGGAGGCGGGAGAGCTTGAACCTGATGATATACCTTTTGATCAAGGCGAAGGGAGTTAGGATTGATTGACTATAGAAGACCTAGAAGAACAAAGAACTACACTGCGAAACCAATAGTATGCCCGTTCTGTACTGAGAAAATAACCATTGATTATAAAGATATTAATTTATTATCTCGCTGTGTTACCAATCGTGGGAAGATTGGATCACGTCGTAAAACCAGGGCTTGTGCAAAGCATCAGCGTCAGTTGGCATTGGCAATAAAAAGGGCTAGATTTCTAGCATTGTTGCCTTATGCACAGAGTCATATATGGGAATCGGGTGGTGTAGGTATACACCAACAGAGATCTTAGAAGAGCAGCTAATATGCCAAAAAGAACTTATCAACCTAAAAGTATTTCTCGTAAGCGTAAATTAGGATTTCGAGCCAGATTGGCTACTCGTGGAGGAAGACGAGTGCTTAGAGCAAGACGCCTCAAAGGTCGGTCGAAACTGACCCCTGTTTAACTGCGTTTTCATGAAGGAGCCTTGGTTATTAACCAAGAGAGTCCAATACTCCGCGGTTTATCGAAAAGGGTATGCTTACGTAAGCACATTGATTGTAATGAAGATAATATCGAATGGTTTGGACTATAATAGGTATGGTTTCTCGGTGAGTAAAAAGGTGGGGAAGGCAGTTACACGTAATCGAGTGAAGCGACAACTTAGAGAAATATGTAGATTACAGGAGTTCTCACCAGGATGGGATATAGTTCTTATTGCTCGACGGGAAGCGAGCACTGCTCGCTATTATCAATTGAGAGATACAGTGGTCCGTTTGATGGCTCAAGCAGGCTTGCTGTCTGAAGATAGTGAAACGGCTGGCACAAATTTTAATTAAACTATATCAGCTGACAATTTCAGTGGTAACTCCACATTACTGTCGCTTCCAGCCTACTTGCTCTCATTATGCCCTTGAAGCAATTGAGAAACATGGAGCCCTTAAAGGTAGTTGGCTGACATTAAAACGATTAGCTCACTGCCATCCTTTTTCTGCAGGGGGATATGATCCAGTGCCCTAGTTATTTTTAAGCAGGTCAACTACATGAAATTGAAAATAGTTAAAATAGCAATTGTTATCAGCGCTCTATCTTTCTATCTATTATCCACCGGCTGTACTGGAGTACAGCGCAATCCTATAGGGTTCTCTGGCGTAGAGTGCCACGACGGGATTCTATACATCGGCACCACAGATGGTAGAGTTGTAGCAGTTAATCCTGATTCACGAGTAGCCGGCCAGGAATTCCCTTCTTCTGATAGAGAATGGTCATATAGCCCGATATTGCCTTCAAAGGGATTTTCTTGTAGCAGTTCACCCGCGCCGGTCAGTATATATGGGACACCTGTTGTGACTGATGGCCTGATATGTGTTGGAATTTATAACGGCAAGGTTTTAATGATGAGCCCATCAGCCAGAGATGGAGACTCAGCTTTTCCTCAGTTGAAGGAGGGAGAGTGGTCGTATCCAAGAACGGATGATGTAATTGAACCTATCGTGGGGAGGCCTGTAGTAATCGGCAACGTCGTTTACACTTGCTGTTCAGACGGCAGAGTATATGCTCTGGATAGAAATTATGGTGATGAAGTATGGAAATCAGAGCCGCTAGACGATAAATTATGGATATCGCCACTAATCAAAGAAGGAACATTATACATTAGTACCTTCGATGGATATATTTATGCTCTCTCAGCAGATGATGGAGATTTATTACCGTGGTCTTTTAAGGCTGAGGCTGGCTTTGTTTCCTCTGCAGCACTGTATCAAGACATTATATATGTTGGTTCTTTCGACCGAAATTTATATGCGGTTAGAATAGGAGATGATGCTCCTTTATGGAAATTCTCCGCTGGTAATTGGTTCTGGAGCACGCCACTTATAGAAAATGGTGTTGTGTATGCTGGTTGTCTTGATGGTAAAGTATATGCTCTTAACGCAGTAACTGGAGATAAACTATGGGAGTTTGAGGCTAGAGACTCGGTAGTGTCATCTCCAATACTGGCGGATGATTTAGTTATAATAGCAAGTGAATCCGGGAATATCTATTTGATAAACAAACTAACCGGAGCCGGTGAAAGAATTAAGAATTTTGAGGAACCAGGGAACGAAAATATTACTACCACTGGTGCCTTAATACGGTCCTCACTCTGTAGTGATGGAGGTACACTATATGTTCATACCCAGAACGATGTGGTATACGCTATAGATATTGAGTCAGGAAAATTGAGCTGGAAATTCTCTTTAATAAACGAAGAAGATAATTAGAA
>CAYVML010000168.1:0-1573 GCA_964452475.1 uncultured Dehalococcoidales bacterium | reverse complement strand
ATCTGTGGTATTTAATTATTGTTGACCCGATGTTGAATGGGTTGATTTCCCTATCTGGGCTATTGCCCAAACAGGTACAATTTGGACTCGCCATAATACTACTTACTATTATCGTAAGGCTGGTATTGCTACCAGTTAGCTTGCGCCAGCTCAAATCAACCAAGGCTATGCAGAGCTTGCAGCCCAAAATGCAAGAGCTAAAGAAAAAATATGGCAAGAACAAGCAGAAGCTTCAGCAAGAGACGATGAAACTCTATAAGGAGTCTGGAGTAAACCCAGTGGGCTGTATGGGACCTATGTTGATTCAGTTCCCTGTCTGGATTGCCTTATATCAGTCTATTATGAGAGCTTTGGCAACGACACCAGAGAACCTGCTTGATCTTTCGCACCGACTTTATTCATGGCAGATAGTAAGCCAGTCACTTCCGTTAAATAGTCATTTTTTATGGCTGGATTTATCTGGCACTGGCGATTTCTTTTTAGCCATACTGGTTGGAGGTAGCATGTGGGTGCAACAAAAGATGACCACTCCTCCCAGTGCTGATCCTAAGCAGCAATCCACAGCACAATCAATGCAAATAATGATGCCATTCATGTTTGGTGCCTTTGTGCTGATGTTCCCAAGTGGGTTAGCAATCTTCTGGTTGGTCTCTAATTTCATTGGCATTGCTACACAATATTTCCTTGGTGGTGGTTGGGGTTATTTGACCAATCCTTTCTCAGCACAACCAAAGTCAAAGAGAAAAGGAGTCTAGGAATGGTATTAACCCATTAAGGGCTATCAAGAAAACTAATAAAAATAAGAGGCAAATACATGGAAGAGTTGGAGATAACAGCTGGTACGGTAGAGGAAGCAACTGAAGAAGCCGAGCAGAAACTGGGCTTAAATCGCCAGGAATTGAATATAGAAATCGTTAATAAAGGGAGAAAGGGTTTATTTAAAGAACGAGCTGTTATCCGTGTAAAACCGCTAGCAAATCCTGAAGAAAATTTAACTGAATTTTCCCTGGAAACGGTTCAGAAGTTACTGAGTTTATTGGAGGTGGAGGCTGTGGTTAACATCTCTGATGATAATAGCTCGGTTACTACGCTAGATATTGAAGGTGAAGACCTGGGTATTCTGATTGGGCGTGGTGGTCGCACTCTAGCTTGTCTACAGTATATTGTTCGAACTATAGTATCCAAGCATAGCGACGAATGGGTTCCATTGACTGTTGACGTTTGTGGATATGGTAAACGTCGCCAGGAACGCCTGCGAAGTTTGGCCCTGAGTTTAGCCCAGCAGGTCAGGTTAAGGCATAGTACTATGACCCTCGAGCCAATGCCAGCTGATGAGCGGCGGCTTATTCATTTAGCCCTTGCCGACCATCCGGACATTATTACACATAGTACTGGTGAAGGAAAAAACAGAAAAGTGGCAATTTCCTTGAGACATGATTAGTTGATGTTTCGCAAAGTAGATAACAAGATTAACTTCCCCCACATGGAACAGCAGATCCTACAATATTGGCATGCACATGGAATCTTTGAAAAGAGTGTCCGCGGACGGGAAAAAGAACAGCGTTTTGTTTTT
>CAYVML010000167.1:0-4374 GCA_964452475.1 uncultured Dehalococcoidales bacterium | reverse complement strand
AAAAGAGTATCGCTGATACTACCAACAGACTTGGTAGTAACTGAAAAAATCGAGGCCAGCGGGCAAAGTAGCACAGTGGTTATAACCGATATTCCACAAAATAGCTATATAGTAGATATCGGCCCAGAGACTATAAAACTATTTTCACAAAAGCTTGAGCACTGCCACACTATAATGTGGAATGGTCCCCTGGGAATACATGAAATAGCAGAGTATGCCCGGGGCACAAGAGCGATGGCCAAATTCCTGGCGAGCACTAAGGCTGTTACTGTTGTTGGGGGAGGCTCGACAGTTGAGGCAATTTGTGCAATGGGGTTGGTGGACAAGATAAGCCATGTCTCCACTGGTGGCGGCGCCAGTTTGCAATTCTTGGAAGGGAGAACATTGCCAGGGGTGGCAGTTCTGCAGGATAAATGAAGACCTGTGCTGCTTAAAGACAAACAAGGCAAATTGATTTTAATAGAAATAGCTTGGGAGGTAATAAAATGCGTACTCAAATCGTAGCAGGTAATTGGAAGATGAATACCACAATTGCCGAAGCGAGAGAACTGGTCAATAGAATGAAGGATACACTCAAGAAGCTGGAGAATGTTGAAGTGATTGTATGTCCGCCCTTTGTTTCTCTTCTTACAGTAAAGGAACTACTAATAAACTCAGCTATTAAAGTTGGTGCTCAGAACATGTATTTCGAGGAAAACGGTGCATTTACAGGAGAGATTTCTCCGCTAATGTTGTGTAACCTGTGTGACTATGTGATTTTAGGCCATTCAGAAAGACGACAATATTTTGGCGAGATTGACGATATAGTGAATAAGAAAATAAGGACAGCTCTAAAGCATAATCTTAAGCCGATTATATGTATTGGTGAAAAACTTGAGGAGAAAGAGTCCGGCAAAACGGAAGAAATACTGGTCAGACAAATAGAACAGGGCATGCATGATATCCAGGGTAATCGGGAGTTAGTAATTGCTTATGAACCATTATGGGCGATAGGGACAGGAAGGGCAGCAAATGGTGAACAAGCAGACACTACTATTGAGTTCATCCGTGGAGTAATAGCACAAATCTGGAATAATGAGATAGCACAAGATATACGTATTCTTTATGGTGGTAGTGTAAAAGGCGGTAATATTGTGGAATTCATCTCCCAACCAAATATCGATGGCGTCTTAGTAGGCGGTGCCAGTCTAAAGGCAGATCAGTTTTTAAGCATTGCTAGTCAGACTGCAGATTACCAGAATAAAAAAATTCCACAGGATTAAATTAGTATCTTTTCAACTAAAAAAAATGCAACGTCTAATAACAATTGTCGGGCCAACCGCAGCAGGCAAGAGTGAACTTGCCATGTACCTTGCAAGGCATTTCCCTATAGAGATAATAAACGCTGATAGTCGCCAGATCTATCGCTATATGAATATTGGCACTGGCAAACCAACCCTGGCTGAACGACAACGTGTTCCACATCATCTCATCGACATAATTAATCCTGATCAGAATTTCAATCTGGCAACATACCACCGATTAGCTACTGAAGATATCAGTTCTATTCAACAAAACGGGAAAATTCCAGTGTTGGTAGGAGGTAGTGGGCTTTATATTTGGTCAATGGTGGAAGGCTGGGAGATACCACAGGTTGCTCCCGATTATAGATTAAGGCGTGAATTGGAAATAGTTGCTGAACAGGAAGGAAGTGATTTACTACACCAGAAACTTCAGCGGGTAGATGATATTGCGGCAGGTAAAATACACCCAAGAAATACACGTCGTATAATAAGGGCTTTAGAGATTTATTACAGCACCGGGAAACGTCCTTCCCAACTATGGCGCAAGGAATCACCTGATTTTTCAGCCCTTATTATTGGATTAACTGCGGAAAGAAATGAACTGTACAGAAGGATAGATCAACGTATTAGCAAAATGATACTACAGGGTTTAGTTCAGGAAGTGAAAAACTTATCCCAAATGGGATATGACAGCTCTTTGCCCTCTATGTCAAGCATCGGTTATAATCAAATTAGTAAATTCTTAGAAGGTCAGTTGACTTTTTCAGCAGCTCTTGAAAAGATAAAGAGCGAAACTCACCGTTTGGCTCGCCATCAGTATGCGTGGTTTCAGTTGAACGACAAGCGTATTCAATGGTTTGATACAGGCGCAAACGGTGTTAAAAAGAAGGCGATAGAATTAATAGAAAGAAATTTAATTTAAATTTCTCCAAGTTCCAGGCTACAGGAAATGATTTCATCCTCGTAGATAATTGGACTCCATTTGGCCTTAACGACACGGCAAAGCGCCTTCCTTTTGATATGGACCAGGGCCAGGATAGCATGTGGGCGGAAATGGTGCGGACTATGTGTGATCGGCACTTTGGCATAGGAGCCGATGGCCTGATTGTAGTACAACAATCTTACTTTGCGAATTTGAAGATGCGTATATTTAATGCCGATGGCTCTGAGGCTGAAGCATGTGGCAATGGTTTAAGGTGCTTTACCAAGTATTCAGTGGAAAGAAATATTATCGATGAAATATCATTGCCAAAGGAGACCATAAGAAAAAATATCCAAACAGACAACATCTGTATAAGTATAGAAACTATGGCAGGCATAAGAGAAGCAAAAGCGTATATAACAAATGAAAAGGTGGAACGAGTAGAAGTTAGTATGGGAATGCCGGAGTTTAAAGCTGCTCAAATTCCAATCAGCGCTACACAAGGCATTTTCATCAGTGAATACGAACCACAAATAAAAGAAAAGGTATCAAATCCTTTGCTTAATTGTAGTTTAACTATAGAGGGAGAAGAGTTAAAGGTGTGGATTTTATCCATGGGAAACCCGCACGCAGTAACTTTTGTATCACAGCCAGTATCAAAATTCCCGCTAGCGAAGTTCGGTCCCGAGATAGAGAAGAATTCTTTATTTCCGCAACGTACTAATGTCGAGATAGCTAGAGTTCTGGGCAAGAAAGAGATAGAAGCCAGAGTATGGGAGCGTGGGGTAGGGGAAACTCTTGCTTGTGGTAGTGGTGCCTGTGCCATTGCTGTTGTATCGAGGGTCCTTGGCTATACAGGAGAAGATGTTGACATAATACTAAGTGGGGGGACATTAAACAGCAGGTGGGATGGGATAGGGGAGGTGAAGCTAACAGGGCCAACAAAAGAAGTGTTTACAGGGAAATATCCTATATAAAGGAGTATGTATATGCAACTAGCCAGACGGCTCGATAGATTACCGCCATATCTTTTTGTTGATATAACGAGGAGAATTGCTGAAAAACGCGCCAGAGGTGAAGATGTAATCAGCTTTGCTATTGGTGATCCTGACCTGTCTACACCGGTTCATATTATCGAACATATGTGTAAAGCGGCTCATAATCCTGTTAACCATCATTACCCGGAAAGCATAGGTTTACCCGAACTTCATTTGGCTATTGCTGAGTGGTACCAAAAACGCTTCGATATTACTTTGAATCCAGAAAAGGAGGTACTCCCACTCATTGGCTCTAAAGAAGGCATCGGGCATATAGCATTATGCCTCATTAACCCTGGCGATGTCGCACTGGTACCGGACCCTGGATATCCAGTTTATTCAGTAGGTACCCTTCTGGTTGGTGGGGAACCATACTTTATGCCCCTGAAAGAAGAAAATGATTTCCTTCCAGATTTCGAATTAATACCAGCAGATATTTGTAATAGAGCAAAACTAATGTGGTTAAACTATCCCAACAATCCTACTGGGGCAAGCGCTGATATTGAATTCTTTGAAAGAGCAGTTCATTTTGCCAAAAAATATAATTTGGCTGTCTGTCATGATGCCCCGTACACAGAAGTTGCCTTTGATGATTACAAACCACCAAGTTTTATGCAAGCATCAGGAGCAAAAGAAATTGGAGTAGAGTTTCACTCTCTGTCTAAAAGCTATAATATGACGGGCTGGCGAATAGGAATGGTAGTGGGCAATGAGAAGCTGGTGGAAGCCTTATTTCGAATTAAATCCAATCTAGACTCTGGTATTCCACAGGCGATACAAGAAGCTGCTATTAAAGCTTTTCGTGGGCCTCAGGGTAGCATCAGGCAGCAAAATGCTATCCTGCAAAGGCGCCGAGACAAACTGGCGGATGCCTTACAACAGATAGGTTTGAAGGTTAGAGTACCCAGGGCCAGCTTCTATATCTGGGCAAAGATACCTGAGAGTTATACATCTATAGACTTTACCAGGAAACTCCTTGACGAAACTAACATCGCTGTAACTCCAGGTATTGGTTATGGAAAAGAAGGAGAAGGCTATATCAGGCTTTCCATGACTCTAGCAGATGACCGGCTTGAAGAAGGGATAAAACGGTTATCGACATTGAAATGGAGTAAATAAATAACTAGCAAGA
>CAYVML010000166.1:0-4390 GCA_964452475.1 uncultured Dehalococcoidales bacterium | reverse complement strand
AATAGAGGAAATTACCTCGCTATAGTCCTTTCCGATATTTTCAATAGCCTGTTCCAAAACTGGTCTGAGAGCCTCGGGAGCTATGCTTAAAGCCACCTGTAATGCATTCAGAGCCTCCTCACAGCTTTGGTTCAGCATTTTTCCCAGATCTCCAACTCCTTCCCCTTGGTCAGTGGCTCCTATTGCTGCAGTCTCAGATGAATCAGCCGGTAAAAATAACCTGGCGGATTCTTCTTTAGTAACCGTTTCTGCCCCCAATATACTAACACTATCCAGGTGAGCGGCGATTTGCGTAGCTAAGATGGTAATTTTATCACTTTCACCCTGCAATGCTATCTCAACCATCTCATTTGCCCTGCGTTCAGCAAATTGAACATGAAACTTCACTTTGTCCATATCAGAGAAAGCCAATGCTAGCCTTAATCGTTCCACAGCCAATTTCACTGGGTAAAGAGTTTCATCAGGCAAAGCATTTGTCGAGGTAAAAAAGGCTCCTCCTGCAATGATGAAAACTATCATGACACTAACCACAGTTATGGCTAATCGCCTATAGCAACCGAAAAACCAGGCTGTTTTTCGCTCTTTCTTTTCTAATGATACTTGTACCCGAGACCTGAAGCTAGCCTTAAACTGAGAATCGGGGTGAATATCCAGGGATTTTCGTCTGAGAGCAAGGCTTGTTCTCAGCAAAGGTTCGAGTTCGGCTGATTGGTCAGGGTGTGTTCTAAGACTCTCGCCTATGCTTACACCCTGAAACATCTGTTCGAGGCAACCATCAAAAATATCTTCTGTTTTTCGAGTCACTTTTATTCGCCCACCAGTAGCATTTTCTTCAATGCCAGAATACCGTTATATTGCAATGCCTTTACTGTTCCTTCATTCTTACCTAATGTCTTGGCCGTTTCTGCAATAGTAAGTTGAGCACCAAAGCGAAGTGAAATCACATCCTTCTGGGACGGAGTCAATTTATCAATACCAGCAATCATCCTTTCAATTTCAAGTTCATTCTCCGCTGCAGATGCAGTATCAGACTTGGCAACTAATTCTATATCGTCTCCCAGAGGGACCTTCTCAACTTTACCATGCTTCCTAAAATAATCTACCACCTGATTATGAGCTATACGATACAGCCAAGCAGCGAAAGGCGAACGACGCCACTTAAAAGAGCCAATCGCTTCCAAAGCCCGGAGAAATACCTCCTGCGTTAAATCTTCCGTTGTCGCTTTACTTCCCAGCCGGAAATAGACATAACGATAAATTCTATCAAAATGCTTTTCATAAAGCTGAGCAAAGGCATATTTATCGCCCTTTACTGCTCTCTCAACGATATCCTTTTCAACAGACATCTTACCGATGCCTATTATATAGGAAAACGAAAGGGGGGATGGAAAAGTTTACTATAATACCTAATTATTTAATCACTTACTTTTTAAAAACATAGAGATAATCTAAGTTGCCTTAAGCAAAGTAATTACAACGGCTAATATATTCGGCCATTCTGTACAGCTATGGCCCTGCTCCCTGATGGGCTACCCTTTATTGGCTTGCCTTTCAGCCCAATTCCCTACCAAGGGTAGTTTCCACATCTTGCCCGAGTATGCCTGAATCATAAGAATAATCCACAAAACAACCATTAGAATCCAAACAACTGTAGCTAAAAATCCCGCTAATATAATTAATCCTGGGGAAAATGTTATTGCAGCTACACCAGTAACAAAAGTCGATACAATAATCTGAACAACAGTCAATATTCCAAATGTCACAATAGATTGTAATGCGTGGAACTTAACAAATTTGCTCTTCTTCTCAATTATCAGAAAAACTATACCTGAAATCCAGCCAGCAACATAACAGAGAAGTCCTGCCACATTAGGTGCCAATCCAGTACCATTCTTTGAAGAAGACATCTCCCACCTCCAATTACTTATTTTAACAGCATCATACACCACTTGTTACTTTATCCGCAATAACTACACCCAAGATAAAGGTTATAGATACCGTGATAAAGCCCTTTGCGATTATAGCCTAAATAAAAATCCTTTCTATTGTTCCTCTGACAACGGCATCAGAATAGACATTACAAGTGAAGTAGCACCACTCTTACTGGGACTAACGATTCCTCAGAGAATGGTCATCGAGGATTCAAATGTATCTCAGGGGAATCTTCTACTCCCATAGTATTTAGATGAGATAATGTCGATATTCTATATTCGAGGGTGAGTTGCTCCAGTCTCCCTATATCTCTCTCTCCCATAGAAAATCTTGGATCCAGATATCTACAGGCAAGCCGTAAAAATTCAAATCTATTTGTCTTTAATGTAAATCTAAGCTCCTGCTCGTTGTTAGCGAGATATTGTGAAAGCTTATCATAATCAAGTTTAATACTTCGCTCGCCAAAGTCTACTCTTTTCCAGATACGATTTAGTCGCGGTTGATAGGCATGTGACCTCGCCAGCTGGTGTACTATGTTTTTTGATACCCTGCCATCATCTGGGTCTGTACAATCCCAAGACATGTCTATTCCAATTGTATTGAAAGCTGTAATGAAACGGTCCCACTCTTCTAACTGTACATGAGCCCTCTCACCCTCTGAACTAACATACTCCCATGGAAAACCATCTATTCCAAAAGCCCACTCATAAATATATGATTCTTCTGTTGATCCCAGTGGTCTAGTGATATGTGCATACCCATAAATACCTTTTTTAAAAAGATAATCCTCTAGCTTTTTTATCACCGCATGTTTAAAGAACATTCTATGGCCTGACTGTGGCGACCGAATATGCTCTGTTCTGAATGCTGAAGCTACTGACTGGTAAGTGAGAATTGTGCCTCCAATGCCCGGGTATTCCCGCCTTAACTGCACCTCAATGCGTGCTTCATCCCCAAATCCCCCCTCTTCTATATACTCTACTGATACCCTGTTCTCTAACATTGTTCCCACAGATATATTACCTGGTAGCGCTATAAACCTTTACTAGCAATATAATTAGTCAAATCAGCAATACGGCAGCTATAGCCCCACTCATTATCGTACCAGGCGAGAACTTTAACCATCGTGTTATCTATGACCATTGTAGTCATAGCATCAAAAATAGAGCTGGCTGGATTCCCTTTGAAGTCTATGCTCACCAGTGGCATATCAGAATATTCCAGAATTCCTTTTAGTTTCCCCTCTGCAGCTTCACGAAAAGCCTCATTAACTTCACTGGCATTTACTGTTCTATTCAGGTCTGCTACGAAATCAACCACGGAAACACTGGGAGTAGGCACACGCATAGCAATTCCATGCAGTTTTCCATTCAACTCAGGAATAACTACACCGACAACACGAGCGGCTCCTGTAGTTGTAGGTATAATGTTCACTGCAGCAGAACGCGCTCGACGAAGATCGCGATGAAAAACATCCAGAATTCTCTGGTCATTTGTATAGGAATGAACAGTGGTCATAAAACCACGGATGACACCATAATTCTGGTGAAGAACCTTAACCACGGGAGCAATACAATTAGTAGTACAAGAAGCATTCGATATAATATTATGTTTGGACGGTTCATATCGATCCTCATTGACACCAAGAACTATAGTGATATCTTCCTCGCGGGCAGGTGCTGAAATGATAACTTTTTTAACACTGCCTCGAAGATGAGCTGCTGCCTTTCCTGCTTGAGTAAACAGCCCTGTGGATTCAATAACAATATCAACTGCATAATCATTCCAGGGTATCTTCGCTGGATCACGCTCAGCCAATACTCTAACTTCTCTACCATTAACTACTATAGCCGCACCTTTAGTCTCAACACTACCTGGAAATATCCCATAGCTACTATCATATTTTAGAAGATGAGCGTTTGTCATAGCATCGGTAAGGTCATTGACCGCTACTACTTCCAGTTCGGTACCATGCCGCTCGTTTATTGCCCTAAAAGCCAACCTTCCAATACGTCCGAAACCATTAATGCCTACTTTGGTTATCATTTATCCATCTCCTCTCTCAATTGATTTCTATGACTATTACACTCCAACTTATGTAAAAATTTTGAGCAAAGCTTAATTTTTCGATATAAATAAATAAACCCCATCTTGCCTTATTTTCCCCACTTCACCTTCAGAATTTAATAGCTTTAGATGAGCTATGGTCTGCAATATAGCTAATCGCCTGTCCCAGACTGATAAATCACAGAATTTTGTTTTGATTATTCCATTATTCCATGGAATGCTCACAGCTATCTGATAAGCTGTTTTTAAACCTTCATTCAGAACTCTCATAATATCTTTTTTTCTCTGATTATAAAGTTGCAGGATATCATTAGTACGCAATTTCAGACTATTAAATACCGGACCATGTCCAGGAAAAACAAAACTTGTCTTTAGATTCTTCAGCATATAT
>CAYVML010000165.1:0-4394 GCA_964452475.1 uncultured Dehalococcoidales bacterium | reverse complement strand
CCGAGTTTTAGCTTGGGAGGTGATTGCATGTCAAGAGTAGCTGAGCTTCTAAAGGAAGGCAAGACTGAAGAACTATGGCAAAGGTGTTGTGGTTTCATTGACCTCAGCATGGATGAGTTTATGGCTATCCAGAAGCGGCTACTGCTGGAGCAGTTAGAGCTACTGAAGAGATGTGAACTGGGTTGGTATATCGTGAACGGAGCTAATCCTTATACCGTGGAGGAATTCCGAGAGCAGGTGCCAATGACTACCTATGCCGACTATTGCCCGGTTCTTCTGGAACAGCGTGAGGATACCCTGCCAGCAAAGCCCGTTTTGTGGGTACAGACTTCAGGCAGATCAGGTGAATATCCGCATAAATGGGTGCCCATCAGCGATAGATTCTGGGAAGAGGCAGGACGAAATTTCAGCGCTATAGCCTTTTTCGGTGCCTGTAAGGAAAGAGGGGATATCCCTTTTAAGAATGGTGTAAAGCTGCTGCATGCTATGGCCCAGACACCTTTTCTGACCGGTACTATCGCCTATAAACTTGAAGAGGAGTTGGGCTTCGACTTTTTGCCGTCCCTTCGTGAGTCAGAAGAAATGTCCTTTGAGGAGAGAGTGGATAAAGGTTTTAGACTGGCTCTGTCTGAAGGTATGACTGGCTTTTATGGCTTGGCTGGCGTATTAGTGGGTATTGGCGAAAAATTCAGGCAGGGCTCGGGAAACACGAAGTTTTCTCGATTGCCGTCACAGCCAAAGATGCTATTTCGGCTGGCTAAAGGGTTGATTAAGAGTAAGCTGGCCAGGCGCCCTATGCTGCCTAAGGATTTATGGACCCTGAAGGTAATATCATCCATGGGGACGGATAGTACGATTTACAAGGAGAGAATCAAAGATTTGTGGGGCAGAGTTCCTCTGGAGGTATATGGTAATAGCGAAACCACGGTTATAGCCACACAGACTTGGGATTATGATGGAATGGTCTTTTTCCCCAACCTTAATTTCCTCGAGTTTATACCTGAAAAGGAACACTTTAAGTGGCAACTTAACCATAGCTATCAGCCGAAGACGGTTCTGTTAGATGAGGTGAAAGCGGGGGAGACCTACGAATTGGTTATCACTAACTTCCACGGCGGCGCTATGGTCAGGTATAGAGTCGGAGATATGATTAGGATAACAGCGCTACGAAACGAAAAACTGAACATTGATATACCCCAGATGGTTTTCGAGAGACGGGCCGATGACCTCATTGACCTGGGCTTTATGCGATTAACAGAAAGGGTAATCTGGCAGGCAATTGAGAACACTAAAATACCTTATCGGGACTGGACAGCGCACAAAGAACTCGGGAAGACAGCGAAGCTACATCTCTATCTTGAGCTCGATGACAATTATGTTGTCAGTGAGGAAGATGTGGCTATAGCAGTATATGAGCAAATTAAGAAATTAGAGGATGGCCTATATATTTACAAAGACCTGGCAAGCCTGGAGAGGCTGATTGGATTCAAACCGATAGAGGTTACTCTGTTACCCACGGGCGTCTTTACTAATTATAAAAATCAGCGGCAAGCTGAAGGCGCTGAGCTGGCACACCTGAAGCCGCCCCATATTAACCCTTCGGACAAGGTGCTTTCCTTGTTGGGAGCTGAAACGGGAGCGGTGCCTAAGGTGGGAGTTGCGGTTGAGGATAAAGTCATGATTGGCCGATAGTCCTGAACTGCAGATGATATGACAGAAAATTCAATAGAGGAGGTGTTCTTTTGCCTCTACTTCGTGAATTAATACAAGAGGGCAGGCACGATGAGTTGTGGCAGGTGTGCTGCGGGTTTATTGACCTCAGTATGGATGAGTTCATGAACATCCAGAGGCAATTACTTCTGGAGCAAATTGAACTGGTGAAACAGAGTAAGCTCGGGCAAAAAGTAATGCGCGGGGCTTTACCCACCTCGATGGAAGAATTCAGAACGCAGGTACCGTTTACCACCTACAAAGATTATTGCCCTGAACTTCTGGAACAGCAGGAGGATGTACTTCCGGCAAAAGCGGTTCGATGGGCACACACTTCCGGTAAATCAGGTGAATATCCCTTCAAATGGGTGCCCATCACAGAGGGAGCCTGGGAGGAGATGGCATATCTCATGTACGCAGCAAACATATTTGCTACCTGCCGTAGAAGGGGAGAAATACGTCCTGCCCCGAAGAAGTTCCTCTATGCCACCGCCACCGCACCCTATACCACTGGGGTGATTGCCTATAAATTGGAGGAGGAGTTCGGCTATCAATACTTCCCTCCACTCCGCGAATCAGAGGGAATGTCCTTTCTGGAAAGATTGGACAAAGGGGTCTGGATGGCTCTTTCCGAAGGGATAGACGGCATATACGGGATGACTAATGTACTAGTAGGGATTGGAGAACGTATTAAAAGCGGCACCGGCAATATGAAGATTACCACGCTCTTATCAAAGCCAAAGGCACTACTACGTATATTGAAAGCACAAATCAAAAGCAAGATAGCCGGCCGCCCTATGCTACCCAAAGACCTCTGGTCAATAAAAGGAATGGCATGTGGAGGTACAGACAGCTTTATTTTCAGGCATAAAATTAAGGACATGTGGGGAGTTCAGCCTCTTGACATATATGCCAGTACTGAATCTCTTATCGTCGCTATGCAGACATGGGACTACGAAGGTATGACATTCAGCCCCCAAATGGACTTCCTGGAATTTATTCCTGAATCGGAGTATTTCAAATGGAAGCAGGATAGTTCCTACCGGATGAAAACAGTGCTGCTGGATGAAGTGCAAGCCGGTGAAATCTATGAACTGGTAATTACCAACTTTCACGGTGGTGCTCTGGTCAGATACAGGACCGGGGATATGCTGAAAATAGATTCTCTGAGAAATGAGAGGCTGAACATAAATATTCCCCAGATGTTATTCCACAGGCGAGCCGATGATGTTATCGACCTCGAAACTATTTTCCGGCTTACCGAGACTGTAATCTGGAAGGCAATCGAGAATACCGGCATACCGTATGTGGACTGGACAGCCCATAAAGATGTATTCGCCGGCAGACCGGTATTGCGACTATACCTGGAACTGAAAGGTGATTACACAGCCAGCGAAACATACCTGGAAACAGAGCTATACGAGCAGATAAAGAAACTGGATGACGGCTTCATCTACGATTACGATGACCTGGTCAGCATGGAAAAGTTAATGGACCTGAAACCGATAAAAATCACATTTCTGCCAAAGGGAGTTTTTCAGAACTATGCTGCCTGTCGACAGGCTGAAGGAGCTGATTTGGCCCAGTTGAAACCGCCCCACATTAACCCCTCGGACAAAGTGCTTTCCTTGTTGGGAGCTAAAGTAGGAACTGTGCCTGAGGTGGAGGTTACGGTTGGTGGCGAAGTCATAATTGGCCGATAGTTCTGAACTAAGCATGAAACGATTGAGTTAAGGCGGTTGCATATGCAACCGCCTTAACTTTTTCCTGCCAGTCCAGCAAAACCCTTGAAGGGTTACGCCACTTCCTCACACCTGCTAGTAATAACTTCGTTCCCCTTGACAAATTTCAAAGTTACATAAATAATTAGGAAGGATTGATAGATACGAGGCTTTAGGTGGGTATTCATTGTTTGGTTCCTTTAGCTGCGACGATTGTTTATGTTTGTTTACTTGTTGTAATCGTTGCTAACCGTCGCTGGCAGAGGCAGCACAAGTTTCTTGTCTGGTATTTGATCGCTGCCAGTTTCTGGACACTGAGTAGCTTTTTCCTCCTCCATAGCAACTTCCTAATGGAGTATAAGCTCCTTTTGTTTAGGATTGTAACCTTTACTTCTATATGGTGGGCAGTGCAACTCTATTATTTTGCAAGGTCATTCCTTCATCTGCCGGGGGGTTGGGCAATATGGTTTGGCTATGCCTCACTAGCAGTATTTGGCACTGTGGCAGCCACAGGCTATGCACCACCGGGTATCACTTTCAGTGATGGGGTGGTCAACCCCGTTTATGGCTGGTGGTTTATTCTATATGTCATTCCCCTTCTTACCCTTGTCGGCATGGGTGTGTACTCTTTAGTGCAAAGACTCAGGATTTTGACTGACCCCAGGGAGCGCAATAAAATCGCTTATCTGATTATTGCCGTAGGTCTGCTAGCCGTCTTTGGTTTTTCTGGTATTACCCCTCTGGTGAAGGGATTTCCTGTAACCCATGTTGGTGCTCTGTTTTCTGCCTGTATTTTAACCTATGCTGTAATGAAACATGAGCTGGTAAGTATCAACTCTATTCTGCGTCGTGGTCTGGGATGGACGAGTTTGTTTGTTTTGGGTGTTGGTGCTTATCTACTTGTTTTCTACCTTCTTAACCTGCTGTTTGACTTTGAGTTGAAACCTTCTATCTTGGCATTAG
>CAYVML010000164.1:0-4416 GCA_964452475.1 uncultured Dehalococcoidales bacterium | reverse complement strand
ATACCGGTCCATCGTGACATACTTTTTTCATCCCATTTTTCGTATTAATACTGCATCCATAGCAAGCTCCAATGCCACATCCCATTCTTAGTTCGAGAGAGAGCTGACATTTTAATAATTTCAATATGTTTTCTGGGTTAGCTTTTCTGGGATTTTTAGACAGCTCTAGCATGTCAATATCATGGATAAGTCTGGACATTTTTTTGTACATATTGACTGGCCCGCAAGCATATACTTGATCAGCCCAATCAAGAAAATCAGCTAATAAATCAGTTACAATGCCTTTTTTACCTGAGCCACCGTCCTCACTGATAGTTATGTATCGAAAATTTTCAGGCCATTTGGACTTGTTGTATATCTTTGATGTCTTGTTTTCCAGACGTGAATTAATTATAGATGACAATAAATTATAGGGATATAGTTGATTAACAGTATTTGCGCCATGAATTAAAGTTATTGAATGCACTGCCAAAGCATGCTGCACTAAAAAGATAAGAGGAGCGATACCAGCCCCCCCAGCTAGCAGTAGCAGATTATTTGTGTCAGGTAACAGGACAAAACCCTTACCTAGAGGTCCTATTACATCTAATTTATAGTCTTTTTGTTGTTTTGACAGCCAGGTTGTACCCTTGCCCAACACCTGAAATAGAATACAAATCTGCCCTGAAATCACCTGGTGTATACTGAAGGGACGCCGCAATGTAAAATCGCTACATCGTATTGTTACAAACTGTCCTGGTTTTGCTGTAGCAGCTATTACAGGAGCTTCAAGCCACATAATGAAGCTACCAGGTATAACTTCCCTACTGGAAACTACAGTGCATAGGCATTGTACCATGATCAATTTCCTTTTAAATCATTTACGTTAGACGATTTATAGCAATTTGTTTTATATATAATTATGGTAACTATTAGAAATGATTGCTATACCTTTACCTTTGAAATATTCTTTACAAAGGTATATTCTGATTTTTCAAATCAACATATAACATCGATTATACATACTCTTGTTTGATTACTATAGTATAAATGGCTAACCTGCACTAGCGTTGCTTCGAGAGTTATTATGTGTCAAATAGACATAGCTACTTGGATTAAACCCTTGAGCTTGTGCTGAACTTTCTGAATCGAAGATAATCAGATTTTCTGGTTTTATTTTTTCAAGCATATGACTGCTTGCACTATGATATTTTTTATCCTTTAGCCCTCCATCATGCCATTGAGAACTGGCGATATAGGTGGGTATAATTTCATGTTCACAATAACTGCAACTCAGTATCAGAGGATGAAGCTTTGTAATTCTAAATTCAGGCTTGATATAACGCTTCTCAGTGTCTTGGTTTGAGACGCATGATTTATTGGGACACTTTAACCCGGATTTCTTTCTATAAGTTGGATATTCGCGTCTTTGTGATGGAGAAGTGTCTTCGGGAATATCAAGCTTGCTGGTACCGAGAAGTAGTGAAATTAACGCCATTCTAACCGGTACCCCATAAGCTGCTTGTTTGAAGTACATACTCCTGGAGTCTGTATCTATTTCATAAGCTAATTCATCTATACGAGGTAAGGGGTGCATTACCAACGTTCTCTTAAATCTCTTACCTTTAAGCAGTTTTTTATCTATTACGGGATAATTGTTATCTATTGGTTTCTCCTTCAGGCTAGTTGTATATCTCTCCTTTTGAAGTCTAGTAATGTATAAAGCATCGACGTCGGCTTCAGTTTCAATTTGAATATTGATATCAGGCATCATTGCAAGTTGATGTGGGCTATTGGGTGTAATGTAAATTGCATTGAGGGGGAATACTCCTTTTTTTACCTCATTCATTAAAGAAGTACTTCTTTTTAGATCGCCGCTGTACACTGCTGCTATCCGTCTAAGGACATGTTCTGGCAGTTCAAACCCTGGATAGGGTTGAAAGAGGATGGTGGCACCAAATCTAGCTAATGCATAAGTTAGAGAATGTATAGTTCGACCATATTTTAAGTCACCACATAGTGCAATTCTTAATCCCTCGATACTCTGTCGCTTACTTCTCAAAGTATAAAGATCGCATAATGTCTGTGTTGGATGTTCGTGTCCTCCATCACCTGCATTTATAACTGGCACACCCGCATAGTCAGCTACCACTCTTGCTGCTCCTTCCCACGGATGCCTGATTACAATTATGTCTGCATAACTACCAACCACACGAGCCATATCTGCAATACTCTCTCCCTTAGCTAGAGAAGTTGCACCTATATCAACTGCACTGATTACACGCCCTCCTAGCCTGTGCATAGCAGTCTCGAAAGACAGACGAGTCCTAGTACTTGGCTCAAAAAAAAGGCTTGCCATAATCTTGTTTTCACAAAGAGAAGATTGATTCTTTATATTGTCCTTCATTTCGTCTGACAGAGAAAATAGCGCTTCAATTTCAGAATTAGTGAAGTCATCCAACGTTACAAGATCTCTATTTTCAAGGCTCATACTCATTTTCTCCTTTACATTCACAAGAATTGGTTTAAGTATTCACCTGATAATCACGGCGTCCAAATCATCAGTTTCTGTGAGTTCAACCTGTATTCTTTCGTTAATAGAGCTTGGTATATTTTTCCCAACATAATCAGCTTTGATAGGAAATTCTCTATGCCCACGATCAATCAATACTGCTAATTGGACGCATTTTGGACGTCCTATATGTACAAGGGCATCCATAGCTGCTCGTATACTTCGACCTGTAAAAAGGACATCATCTACAAGTACGACGATTTTACCAGTAATATCAACAGGGATATTAGTTTCTTTAATTTTAGGTATTGGTACAGGGGTATTGTATATGTCATCTCTATAATACTGGAAGTCCAGTTCCACCAATGGAATATTAAAATTTTCAAGTTTATTAATTATGCTAACCAAACGTCGAGCTAATGGTACGCCGCGGGTTCGCATACCTGCCATGATAACATCTTGAACACCTTCGTTTCTCTCTATTATTTCATGTGCAATGCGTGTAAGAGAGCGGCTAATTTCTCCTGGAGTTAAAAGAACTTTTTCAGACAATAAAAAACTCCCGCCAGCAAACTGGCAAGAGCTGTAGATTCTCAATACAGATTTTACTCTATTTCAACTTACCAGCCTCACTGGACTGATTTAAAGATATGACTAAAATTTAACAGATCTATCTAGATAATACAAATATCAATTTGTTTCTATAAGAAACTTACATACCAACTCTTTGTAATAAAGGGATGAGCTTTGGATGATTATACTATCTCTAACCTTACCCTTATATCTTCCTTAGCTGCTTTTACTCTGAGTAGCGTGCGCATTGCTTGAGCTACACGACCTTCTCTTCCAATTACTCTTCCCTTATCCCCAGCAGCGACTTCCAGTTTAATTAATAAACCCTCATCACTATTTTCTTCTGTGATGGTTACTTGATCTGGCTCCACCACTATGGATTTTACGATATATTCAAGTAGCTCTTTCATTCTTCTCCTTTGTGACCGATTATTACTTTGTGGCTTGCTGCTTGAACTTGTCTATTATCCCTAGCTTTCGCAGCAAGCTGTAAACAGTATCTGTGGGTTTAGCTCCATAGTCAAGCCACTTCAAAGCTTTTTCTTCGTTTACGTCGAATTTTGCGGGTTCGGTTAAAGGGTTGTAATGTCCAATGATCTCCAAAAAAGCACCATCCCGAGGCGCTAAACTATCAGCCACTACCACGCGATATATTGCTTTACCTTTGGCTCCAACTCTCCGTAATCTTATTTTAACCATAACCAGTTAGCTTATTATCCAATAAACTTCGATGATTGTCAATAATATAGATATGGGAAAAACATTTTATTGGTATATTAAGAAATTATTAATAATCTGAAGCTATTCTACAAAATATAACTATTTTATGTTACTTTAGAATATGGTGGAATAGCTATTGACACAGCTTTTAACGTGATTTACAATGCCAGACATAGTTATGAAAGAAGTTGTGTTGATTGTAAGGGAGATCAATAATTATTTTGCCTTTGAGGGGCTTCATGTAATCACGCTTGGGGGGCAATAAGCCCCCATAAATAAACAGCATTTGTCAGTTATAAAAATTTTATGGTGTCATCTTTTATTATGATTGTGATGTTCATTAGAGGATCGTAGATAATATAAATAAGGATTGTCTAGGTATCGCGGATAAAAAGGAGGATAGAAATGGCAAGAGAGAGGTGGGGCAAGAGGAGTTACTTTATATTTGCAGCTTTGGGCTCTGCAATCGGCCTAGGTAACTTATGGCGTTTTCCAGCTCTAACATATGGTAATGGTGGGGGAGCTTTCCTCATAGCGTGGATGGTTGGATTACTGGTGATGGGAATCCCATGGATGATAGTTGAATATGGTATGGGAAAACGTTTTCAGAGTGGTGCACCTGGCGTTTTTGC
>CAYVML010000163.1:1846-4434 GCA_964452475.1 uncultured Dehalococcoidales bacterium | reverse complement strand
TGGAGAGGCAATTAAGGAGATAGAGAAAGAAAAAGGAAAACAGTTTGACCCTCAGTTGGTAGAGACTTTCATTGATATTGTTAAGGCAAGCATACCAAGGAAAAGTGACTGAATAGCCTTCAGCGGTGTAGAAAGACGAATCCGTACTGTGGCTAGTTTTTCTCCTTGCTTCCCCTCTGTTTTCTTATTAGTGTACAAATATTACGAGAGAAATTTGGAATAAAGAAATGATAAGCTTTTTCTGGTCTTACACTAATAATTTCAAAACCAGCTTTGCTGAGTAAGTTGCTTAGCTCACCAGAGGAGAACAGATGATAATAACGATAAAGAACTTTATCCTTCTGCCTCCATGGTATCTGCTGCTCCTGAGGTTTGAAACAGAATCTTGGTTGTCGTCGATTCCACACGGTTAGGAAGGCTTCTCCGCCAGGTTTCAGCACTCGTTTTAATTCTACGAAGGCCTTTTCCCTCTCATATTCCCCTTTAATGTGATGGTAAGTTGCTACTGCTATAGCCCAATCGAAGCTATCATCACCGAATGGCAGGGATAGAGCGTCCGCTGTGACTAATCTGGCATAAAAATTAAATTTGCTGGAATATTTTTTTGCCTGTTTTAGCATTGGATATGATGAGTCTATTCCGCAGAGTTCGAAGTCCTGTATGAATGGCAGAAAGTCTGCTCCATGGGCACACCCAATGTTTAATAGTCTGCCCTGCTTCCATCTTTGGGCCAGTTCTCTTAATTCCTCTGGAAGCAATGGCCAGTGTCTTACCCTATACCAGCTTTCTGCTATTTGTCCGAATACCTCTCTGTTTGTACTCATTGGTGCGCTCTGTTAGAGTCTAGTGTAGCATGAGGAAACTGACTCGTACTATTTCAGGGGTGACCCCGGTAGCAGTCATGGCTAAGCCGTTTCCATGCCCGGGTAAATGTGTTTATTGTCCTTCTTCTACAGGTGCCCCAAAAAGCTATACCATAGAGTCTCCAGCAGTGTTGCGTGCCCTCAGGTGTGACTTTGTTCCCAGGAGGCAGGTTGAATTCAGGCTTAAAACACTGGTTGCTATGGGACATCCCGTAAATAAAATAGAGCTTATTATAATGGGAGGTACCTTTCTTGCTTATCCCGTTGAGTATCAGTATCAATTTATCAAGGATTGCTATGATGGGCTAAATGGTGTTTCTTCCGTTGATCTCGTGGAAGCAAAAAAAATGAATGAGGTCGCTGAACATCGCTGTATAGGTTTATGTATTGAGACCAGGCCTGATTGGTGTGGAGAGAAAGAGATAAGCAATATGCTTGACTTTGGAGCTACAAGGGTGGAACTTGGTGCACAGACATTAGATGATGATATTCATCGCCTGACACAGAGAGGGCATGGAGTAACTGAGATTATCACTGCTACCAGAATGCTGCGGGATTACGGTTTAAAAGTTTACTATCACTGGATGCCTGGATTGCCTGGCTCAACCCCTGAATATGACCTGGAACTATCACGGAAATTATTTGCTGAAGGGCATTTCCGTCCTGATGGAGTTAAACTTTATCCTACGCTGGTGGTTGCTGGCAGTGAATTAGCAGAGTGGTATAAAAATGGTCGGTATCGACCTTATACAGATAAACAGATGATAAAGCTGCTGGTGGGTATTAAAACTCTTATTCCTAAATATGTCAGGATACCTCGCTTGATGCGGGATATACCTGTCAAATTCATCATTGCTGGGAACAAAGACCTGGCACTTAGAGAAACTGTTAAAAAACGAATGGAAGAACTTGGTATACACTGTCAATGTATTCGCTGTAGAGAATATGGGCACAGATTAAGGGATGGATGGACAGTAGCTGAGCCACATTTGACCAGGCTAGATTATGAAACTGAGGGTGGCAGGGAAATATTCCTGTCTTATGAAGATAAAGGCGAGACTTTATTTGGATTGTTGAGGTTAAGGATTAAGCCTTCTATGACTGGTATTAATCTCGCTATTGTCAGGGAATTGCATGTCTTTGGCCCTGAGCTTATTCTTATGGAAAGACGCGATGACGCTGTGCAACATAGAGGCCTGGGAGTAAAGCTACTTGCTGAGGCGGAGAGAATTGCCAATGAAGAGTTTCATTGCGATAGAATTGATATTTTAAGCGGTATTGGGGTTAGACCATACTATCGCTCACTTGGCTATCACTTAGCCGGTGCCTATATGGTTAAACTGCTTGCTTCATAGCCAGCCAGCTATTATTATCCATTAGGCTCACGTGGACTTCTATTTTGTCACTATGCTATATTAGCCGCTTAAATGAATCGGCCTAAAATTATTTCTTTTGATGTTGAAGGAACCCTGGTATCGCATGATTTTAGTGAGACCCTCTGGCATGAGGCCATTCCACTTCTTTATGCCCGTAAATATAATACTGACCTTGAGCAAGCCCGGAAAATTACTACAGAAGAGTTCGAAAAGGTCGGTTATCAACGGATGGAGTGGTATGATGCAGGGTATTGGTTCAGGCGGTTCCAGTTAGGGAACCCAGATCCAGTAATACTTAGCTGCCGGGATAAAATATTTTATTACCCTGAGGTTAAGTCTGTTCTTTCAT
>CAYVML010000163.1:0-1836 GCA_964452475.1 uncultured Dehalococcoidales bacterium | reverse complement strand
TTCATCTTTAGCAGCTCGCTATGAACTCGTTGTTGCCTCTGCCGTACCATTGTATCTCTTATCCCATCTACTTGGAGGTATAGAATTCTATTTCACTCATGTCTTTTCATCGACCTCCCAGTATGGTCAATTGAAGACCGCTTATTTTTATGATCAGATATGCCAGGTTATGGATGTTGAGCCGGTCCATGTTGTCCACGTAGGAGATAATTGGAATACCGATTATATTAATCCTCGTAAGGTCGGTATAAATGCTTTCTATCTTGACAGAGAAGGGAGAAACACAGGAAGCTTCCTTGGAGATTTGACCCAGCTAGTAGCTATTCTGTCGGATATTAAAGTTAGAATTAAGCGGAGACTTGACAAATAAATCTCATGTAAGTAAACTTCGTTCTCAATTGAATAAAGGTAAAGGCTGAGAACAGGACTAGTATTGTTTAAGGCGGAGTTCAGAGAGTCGGGTAAGCTGTGAACCGATACTTGCGCGAGATGAGAATGGACCTGGGAGCCGCGGACTGAAAAGGCAAAGTAGCCACAGTAGGTTTCGCCGGCAAGAGCACCGTTAAAGGCTCAGGATTTTGAGGTAGCATCATTAGATACCTCAGCATCTGTAATTAAGATAGTCGGATTTACATAGTCTTGTTTTCTAACCGACTAAAAAGGGTGGCACCGCGAAGGTAACAGCCTCTCGCCCCTTGGGCGAGAGGCTGTTTTTATATCTATATGGAGGTTTTGTTATGGATAACATATTGTGGCTCTGGCGGCACCCAGCCGTCGAAGAATAAAGATGGTAAACAATAATAAATTATAAGAAAGGAGAAAATAATGGACGATAGAATTAAATATACTTTAGATGAAAAAGAAATGCCGAGATACTGGTATAACATTCAGGCTGATTTGCCTGAACCGTTGCCTCCACCGCTGCACCCGGCTACTGGTAAACCAGTAGGGCCTGAGGATTTAGCTCCCTTATTTCCAATGGAATTGCTAAAACAAGAGATGAGCACGGAACGCTGGATAGAAATTCCTGATGAGGTAATTGATATTTACAAGCTGTGGAGACCTACTACCCTGTTTCGGGCACGTAGATTGGAAAAGGCATTGGATACACCAGCCAGGATATTCTATAAATATGAAGGGACAAGTCCTCCTGGTAGTCATAAGCCAAATACCGCTGTGGCTCAAGCCTACTATAACAAGATGGAAGGTATAAAGCGTATCACCACTGAAACTGGAGCTGGACAGTGGGGTAGTGCACTATCCTTTGGGGGAGCATGCTTCGATATTGAAATCAAAGTCTATATGGTTAAAATAAGCTATGAACAAAAACCATATCGCCGCGTTATGATGGAGGTCTGGGGTGGTAAATGCATACCGAGCCCTAGTACAGAGACCAGGGCAGGACGGGATATGCTGGCGAAAGACCCTGACTGCCCCGGTAGCCTGGGCCTGGCTATCAGTGAGGCAGTAGAAGAAGCTGCATCTCGTGATGATACACACTATGCTCTGGGTAGTGTGCTTAACCATGTGTTGCTGCATCAAACCATTAACGGCCTCGAGACAAAGAAACTGATGGAAAAAACAGGTGTGTATCCCGATATTATAGTAGGCTGTATCGGTGGTGGTTCTAATTTTGCAGGGTTGTTTCTACCATTTGTCAAGGATAAGATTGACGGAACAAAGCCGGAATTACGTATCATCAATGTGGAGCCTGCTAGCTGCCCTACTCTCACTAAGGGGCCATACGCCTAAGAATTCGGGGATGACGCAGGCCTTACGCCTCAGCTCAAAATGTTAACTAAAGGGCATGACTTCAAAACACCCCCAAATAACGCT
>CAYVML010000162.1:0-4464 GCA_964452475.1 uncultured Dehalococcoidales bacterium | reverse complement strand
ATGTTCAATGGTGAAAATTACTTTGCCTTTTTTGTATTCTGTTTTACAATAGTTATAGTTTCTTATACCAAAGGCATGATATAATAAGCTTGTGGACATAGTATACCTCCTTTTTTATTGGCTTATAAATTAGAAGGTTATATCTATGTCCACTTTTTTCAATTAAAAGTACTCAAGATTCGGATGAACCATAAATAATTTATCGATGTAATCTCCAGATCAAATAACATAGGGGGTAATTAATAATGAAAAGAGTTCTATTAGTTTGTATCTTGTGTGTATTACTGATTGTCCCAATGACTCTTCTTGGGGCCGGTAAAAAAGCTGAAAAAGAAAAAGTAACAATTCGTATCTTAACCTTTGAGGGTGTTGAGAAGCCCAATCTCGACAAGGCAGCTGCTCAATTCTCAGAGGAGAACCCGGATGTTGAAGTTATTGTGGAATACACCTCTTATCCTACCACCCGTGAAAAGCTTGTTACTGAATTAACAGCAGGCACTGGACGTTACGATTTCCTTTTTATCCTCGACGACTGGATGCCAGAATTTATGCGGAATGGCTGGCTGGAACCACTAGACGACTACATTAAGGACAACCCTCCAACAAAGTGGCCTGAAGACTGGCCTATTTGGGGAAAAGAGGTACAGACAGGCAGTGACGGAAAACTCTATGCTTTTCCAAACCATGGAGGACCGATCGGTTTTATGTACCGTAAGGACCTGTTAGTAGACCCTGATGAGAAAGCTGCTTTTAAAGCACAATTCGGGTACGGCCTTCCAGATCCAAAGGATTGGAGGTATGAGAAGGAGTTTAAAGATGCAGCCACGTTCTTCACCAGACCGGATGAAAACTTCTACGGTATTGCATGGGGTGCAAAACAGGGCGAGCAGCAGCTGGCTTATGAATTTATAATTCTTCTCTGGGGCTTTGGAGGTGAAGTATTCGATGCTTCCTGGCATCCAACATTCAATAGCCCGGAGGGAAAGGCTGCTCTACAATACTACGTAGATAGCATTAACAAGGATAAGTTTGCCATGCCAGCATCAACAAGTTTTGGTACTTTTGAAGCTGCTGAGCAGTTTATGGCAGGTAATACTGCCTTCAGTATCATGTGGACATCTTTTGGATCGCTCTACGAAGGCTCAGACACCTCAAAGGTAAAGGGCAAGGTAGGCTACACATTTCTCCCTGCCAGTGCAAGCTCAAAGGGCCGTCATGTAGCTGCAAACGATTGGTGGTACTATGCAGTTAGTTCTTCAAGTAAAAACAAGGAATGGGCCTATAAGTTTGTGCGCTACATATCTGAACCGGATTATCAGATGCATCTTCTGAAAACAGGCGGATACCCATTGCGTGTTTCTATATTGCGTGATAAGTCTCTATACCAGGATTATCCATTCCTGGAAACTGCAGAAAGCATAGCAGCTGTTGGCAAGAGATGGCCTCTCATCCCTGAATTCTCCGAGGTAAACGATGCCATACAAGAGCTAGCTTCCAAGGCAGTAGCAGGAAGGGTTAGTGTAAAAGATGCCTTGATAGAAGGAGAAGAGAAGGTCTACGAGATCATGAAACGGGCTGGATATTATTGATAACCAGCGATATTTAACAAAATTATGGTAATGGGATATCCACCCCTGTACACAGGGGTGGATATCCTTTATCAGGAGTGTGTATATGAAAACTCGTTCACCGAAAGACAGCCATGCTGTTGAATCCTATAAATTACCTCAGGGAAAAAGTAAGCATTGGACCAGACGTGCACCCTGGTTCATGGCACTTCCCACTGCTATCATCCTGTTAATGATTGGAATAATGCCACTTATATATTCACTGGCATTAACCTTCCACGAATGGACCCTGGGGAAGCCCGGTGGCCCTGTCTTTATCTGGTTCAGGAACTACAAAACCGTTGTTGGTGATAAACGCTTCTGGTTTTCACTGAGAATGAGCTTCATATTCACAGGTATGGCCGTTGGCGCTGAATTTATCATTGGTATGGCCCTTGCCCTGATCTTTAACCGCCAGTTTAAGGGGGGTAACATCTTCAGTACATTGTTCCTTATACCAATGATGCTGCCACCTATAGTTGCAGGACTCATCTGGCGTTTTATGTATAACCCACAGGTGGGTATTATCAATTACCTTCTCCGTCTTCTACATATTAAAGGGCCCATCTGGCTTGGAAATCCCAATGTAGCAATGCCTGCTGTTGTTTTAGTAGATATATGGCAGTGGGCACCTTTCATGTTTCTATTACTGTTCACAGGTATGGCCAGTTTACCCACTGAGGTATATGAGGCTGCAAAGGTTGATGGTGCGTCAGGACTACAAAGGTTCTTTTTTGTAACACTACCATTGCTCAAACCAATTATCCTCGTAGCTGTTGTTATCCGTGTAATAGACACCCTTAGAATATTTGATACGATTTTTGTGCTTACCAGGGGTGGTCCTGCCAATGTAACCGAAGTACTGAGTATATATACATATAAGGTGGGGATGAACTATTTCCGTATGGGCTATGCAACGACAATGTCATACTTTTTACTCTTTATCATCATGATTGTAGCCATGATATTCGTAAATCGGCTTGAAACTGAGGGGGCTTGAAAATGGAAAACAATATAACTGCTATAAAAAGTTCACAAAAATCAAGAAGACGTAATCGAATATATAGCTATGCTGTCCTGTATATAGGCCTTGTTATTCTAAGTCTGCTAATACTATTTCCCATTATCTGGATCCTTATCACTTCAGTCAAGCCCACTATCGATATTCCGGCTTATCCACCAAAGTTCCTGTTCAGGCCCACATTCGAGCATTACATCAGGGCCTTTTCTCGAAGCGGATTCTTAGGTTCCTTTCTTGATTCTACACTCATAGCAGTAGTAGTGATGTTACTTTCAGTAACCTTGGGGACCATGTGTGCTTATGCTATTGCACGCTTCAATGTCGGCGGCAAAAATTTCCGGTTCTGGATCCTGTCACAACGTATGTTCCCGCCGGTTGCCATGATCCTACCACTCTATATCTTGATGAGAAACTTTCATTTACTGGATACATATTTTGCTCTAATTATAACTTATACAGTTGTCAACCTTCCATTTACCGTCTGGCTAATGCGTGGTTTTATCATTGACTTACCAAAGGAGATTGACGAAGCTGCACTCATGGATGGCTGTTCAGTCTGGCAAGTCTTCTGGCGAATAATCTTACCTATTGTCAAACCAGGTCTCGTTGCTGCAGCAATCTTCGTTTTTATAGCATCATGGAATGAGTTTTTGTTTGCCCTTATTCTAACCGGAGGCGAGGTAAAAACAGTGCCTCTAGTTGCTTCTGAGGTGATTACTGACAAGGAAGTTCTCTGGGGGCCAATGTCAGCGATTGGTACAATGACAGCTATACCCATAATTATCTTTACTCTGTTCGTACAAAAACATATTGTTCGCGGGCTAAGTTATGGTGCAATCAAATAATGCACTTTTCAGGTATAGAGCTTCTTGAATCATGCTCTGAAACCTTAAATTGAGAATACAGATGGTTTATTAGCATTTATTAAAAAGAGCCCTGTTTTCTGGAAGATGTTTTGATTGCTTTTATGCAGAAAAATATTATCCAATTATATAATGATTTTCAAGGACTACATAACTACAATAAAATTCAGAGGTTGTTAAGATGAAAGTCATAGAGATTAATATTACACACGCAGAGATCGAAGAGCGTAAAAGACGTTGCGAGATGCAGAGAAAGTTTCAAAAACCTGATAGGGTTCCTGTTACTCCACTTGTGGACACATGGTACTGGCTCCCCAAGATAGGAAAAACATATGAGGAATATTTCAGCAGCGCAGAAGCAATGCTCGAATGTCAGCTTCTAGGCTACAGGTGGATTTTTGAAAATATTAAATCCGACCACCATAAGATTCTGATAAATCCTGTTTATTGCTATGTTTCTGAAGCAGACACCTTCGGGGCAGAAATAGAGTTTAGAAAAAATGATATCCCCTGGGTAAAGAGGCACTGGATTGAAAATGAAGATGATCTTGAGAAACTATCAAAAATTGATCCCATTAATGGAGGCCTGCACGGAAGAGAACTGAAATTGCGGGAGGAGATGTTAAAAATCGCAGGAAATTATAAGATAAGGTTCAGTGATGGCGTTGAGGTCGGGATTGAAGATAAAATAGGCATAGATTACAGTAATTTCTCCTATGCTTCTGGAATTCCAGGGATAGGTGTAGCAGGCCGAACGATAGGTGTCATGCTCAATGCTAACGATATCAGAGGTACCGAGGGGATGATGACCGACCTCCTGCTGAGGCCTGATTTTGCTAAACAGCTTTTAGAGATACTCACAGATAAAATTATAAAATGGCTGGAATACACAAAAGAATTAATGGGAGAAACAATGGGAGAGGTGTTTGTCGGGGATGACGGTGCTGCAAATCTTTCACCTGATCTGTACAGG
>CAYVML010000161.1:0-4464 GCA_964452475.1 uncultured Dehalococcoidales bacterium | reverse complement strand
CTTTTACCATACATGAGTATGTAAGTCCTGAGAAGTTTAGCTGCCAGCAGCATCCCTCCGATAATACATAAGACTAACACCGCTATACTGACGGCAAGCTGCCATGCGGGGACGTCTGAAACACCAAGCCTCAACATCATTAACACAGGGGCAGAGAAAGGGAAAATACTGAAGACAACCCAGACAGGATTGTTCGGGAATGCCAGAAGTAGACTGCCAAACCAGAATGGGGCAACTTGAAAAAGGGTAAATATCGATGCCAGGCCCTGTCCTTCCCGCACGGTGGTGCTTATGGCAGCGAAAGCGGTCGATAGCACGGCGAACAACAGATATCCCAGGATGAAGTACGTTACCCCCAGAACGGGTAAATAGGCAGGTATTTTTATGCTGCTGATAAGCCCTCCGATGGATGAGGAAGCCAGGTTCAGCAGCAACGGAAGTGAAGCCACCCATACGACTACCTGAACCAGCCCGGCAGCACCAATTCCCAGTACCTTGCCGGTTATCAACTGCCTTGTGGAAACCGAGGATAACAGTATCTCCATAAGACGGTTCTCTTTCTCCTCACCGAGGCCCTGGAGCATATAAGTGGACGAGAATATAATAGAGAGCGCCAGTAGAATGCTGAACACTCCCGGGATGATAAAATTACTGAAGCCACCTTGTTCAGCAGCAACTTCCCCGCTTGCAGTAAGCGTGATAGTGAACAGGGTCAATGGCGCTTCAATCCTGGCCAAAACGGGCGTGGGCACCTTCCCTGCCAGTAGATTATTCGACAGAAAATTCTCAATCGCACTTCTGGTGGCTGCGGCAGGCATAAGTTCTTTCCGTATGGTGAAACGACTGATTATCCCTGTCGAGATATAATCCGGCGGAATGATGAAGTACTCGTCGATATCCTTATTGATTAAAGAATGGGTGGCAGCTTCCGGAGTATCAAAGCGAACCATGATTATATTCCCTTGAGTGGCAAATTGCTCGAAGCCACCAGCTTCATCGATATATCCGATTGCAGTCACCTCTGTCGGAGGTCTGGCAAATCCTGATATTAACTGGGAAACTCCTATGGCCAGCAGAGCCAGCACCGGTATGGTAAGGGTCAGGATAATGAATCCTTTCCTCTTTATCGTGTGCAGGAATTCATGTCTGAATATCAACAGCGCCTTATCCATGCTTATTCCCTACCACCTCTAGGAATATCTCATTCAGTGAAGGAGTGGCTACTTCAAAGCGATTAATCACTATGCCAGTGTGCACCAGTCGTTCCAGGACTTGTTTAGAAGTCGTATTTTCATCGAGCGACAACTCAGCATGACCTTTGTGACTGTGTTTCAAAACGACTCCCTGTATCTGCGCCAGATCACCTTCAAAATCGAGGGCAACCGAATGACTGCTGTACTTTGACTTTATCTCGCCTAGATTTCCATAAAGAACTGAGTTTCCATTGTTTATCATTAGTATGCGGTCGCAGAGCTCCTCTACCTGATTCATCTGGTGTGTGCTCAGAATTACGGCTTTACCCTGATTTCTCAACTCGAGGACCATCCCTTTCAATAACTCGGTGTTAACCGGATCGAGACCGGCAAAAGGTTCGTCCAGAACAACCAGTTCAGGGTCGTGGATAATAGTAACGATAAACTGGATAATCTGCCCCATGCCCTTACTCAATTCTGCGATCTTTTTTCTCTTGCTGTCGAGCATACCTGTCTGCTTGAGCAGTTGCTCAGCTTTCTCTTCGGCTGAATGTCTGTCCATACCCTTCAGTGAGGCGAGATAGATGATAGAGTCAATTACACTTAGCTTTCTATACAGACCTCGTTCCTCGGGCATGTAGCCAAGTTTATTCTTGCTGGCTTCACTCAACTTATCGCCGAGGATTGTCACGCTGCCCGAGTCCGGCTTGATGATGTCCATAAGCATCCTGATGGTAGTGGTCTTGCCGGCACCGTTAGGACCAATCAAGCCAAATATCTCGCTCTGATTTACAGAGAAGGCCAGGTTGTTAACTACCACCTTATCTGCGTAGGACTTGACTACATTATTGATTTCAACTGCATGCACAGCAGCAACTCCTTGCCTGCTTCGCATTATAGCACTCTGTTTATGGTGATAAGCACTTTGTCATATTTTGCTGCGGAGGCAAAATGAAGACAGTTGCTGCCCCCCTCATTTAGTTTTCTATTCGCCTCTTCTATCAAATCGTAATCCATATTAGCTATGTCTTCTGTTAATAAATAAGTCATCCCGTTTAGATAAACTATACCCGGGTTGAACTTATTGTTAACATCAACCAGGCAATAAGTTGGTATCAATTGAGTCGTTTTGTCATACTGTTCTGGTACTAAGTTAATGAGCGGTACAACATAAGGCAGTTCAGTAAAAGAAGCCTCACTCAAAGACTGGGATGGCTTCTAAACTGAAGAAATATTAAGCTGCTCTTACAGGCGCCTCATAGGGCAGGGTTGCCAGTTTACCCCATGTGCTGTCCGCCGAGGACGTTGATGCGGGTACCTGTTACGAATGGTGCCAGATCTGAGGCAAAATAAAGAACCGCATTGGCGATGTCATCCGGTCTGCCCAGTATTTCCGTCTCCACGCCGTTACGACGGAAGGGAATGGTGCTGCTAAGCAGTTTCAACTGTGCTTCCCCGAACTTTGCTCCCTCAGTCTTGATGGGTCCGGGATGAACTACGTTGACGGTGATACCATATTTGCCCAGCCAGCGTGCTGCCAGCATGGTCATGCCCATTATACCGGCCTTTGCTGCCGAGTAGGATGGGGTAGAGAAGTAGCCACCGTTTATTCCACCCAGCGAACCAATGGTGATTATCCTTCCCGAGTGCTGTTCCATCATGGGTTTGGTGACCGCTCGCATGCAGTAGAAGACGCCGGAGAGGTCTACGGCAATCTCCTGCTCCCACCTCTCATCTGTCATATCCAGGAAGGGATTAGCCTTTGACGGGTCAGCTCCTAACGCTGCCTGCGGCAGGAGCGCGGCGTTGTTTACCAGGATGTCTATCCTGCCCCATTTCTCGAGAAGTTGCTTAACGGCCCTGTCCACCTGGGCGCTTTTGGAGACATCAGCGCGAATGGCGATGCCCTCTCTGCCCAGCTCCGTTACCTCTCTGGCGGTCTGCTCGATGTTCTCCTGAGTCCTTCCCCATACCGACACATCGGCCCCCTCCCTGGCCAGCGTTAAAGCAATGGCCTTGCCCAGACCCCTCCCGCCGCCGGTGACAATAGCTTTCTTATCCTTCAACATGATATTGCTAACCTCCTTGGTTGTATTAGCTTGATGATGAAAATTTACGCAACCAGATGTCGTTTGTCAATCGCTATCCGTTCCTTTCAATTTACAATGATGCACCACAAAATCTTTTTTTCAAGACAAACCATATATACTTTTAATCATATGGTCTCTATAACGGACTTGTTTTCTCAACAGAGTTATTTCGTGTATTACTAAGCATTTACATGGTGACCAAATCGTATAACATCAACAAGGGCTCAGAGAGCGTTATTGACAACGTGGTGCTATAGACATATTATAGGCGACAGGAACAATGTGGGTCACCAGCATGCCTTATTATGCATTGAAATAGGAAAAGCGGACTAAAAGTGGTGATAAATAGAAACTAGCGGAGGCCTACACTTATGAGCAGAGAAGTACCAGGTGGATACAGTGGAAAGATTGTTAGAGTAAATCTAAGCAATAAAACAATTACAACCGAGGAGCCTGATGGAAAATTCTACCGCAAGTATATTGGAGGGGCTGGTTTTACTTCGTACTACTTGTTAAATGAGTTACAACCTGGAACAGACCCGCTAGGGCCGTATAATAAGCTTATATTTGCGCTGGGTCCTCTCACTGGATATGCACTACCAGGGTCTGGTCGAAATGCCGTTGGAGCGAAATCTCCCCTCACAGGAGGTATAGCCAAATCGGAAGTAGGTGGCTTTTGGGGAGCGGAACTTAAACGTGCTGGTTTTGATGCGATTATTATTGACGGGAAGGCAGAGAAGCCGGTTTATCTTTATATTAACGATGGAGAAGTAAGCATTCGGGACGCTTCATCTATATGGGGAAAGAACACCAAAGAGACAGAGCAGTCTATTAGAGATGAACTGGGAGATAATCTTATACGTGTTGCATCAATAGGTCCTGCAGGGGAACATATGGTGCGATATGCATGCATAATGAATGACCTCCATGATGCCGCTGGGAGAGGCGGGCTTGGGGCAGTTATGGGATCGAAAAACCTGAAGGCAGTTGGGGTAAGAGGACACCGAGCACCTGAGATAATAAACCGTGAACGGTTAAAAGAAGTGAGAGAGTGGTTACTGGCTAATGAGGTACTGGTTGCAAGTTTTCACGAATTTGGTACAGGAGAGGCGATGCCTAAATATGATGCTTCAGGGAATCTTCCTGTTCGTAATTTTCGTGATGGCTTATTTCCAGAAGTT
>CAYVML010000160.1:0-4549 GCA_964452475.1 uncultured Dehalococcoidales bacterium | reverse complement strand
CAGGGTAGCATAATGGTCGGTGATAAATCTTACGAGGATACCTTTCCCCGCCTTGAACATCAGCGCGCTATAGAGGCTCCTTTCCTGGTTACTAATACCATTGGGAAATATAATGTCACGGTAAAAGTTATCGGTGGAGGTAAAAGCGGACAAGCGGATGCAATCCGGTGTGGTATTGCTAAAGCGCTAGTAAAAGAAAATGAGCTGTTCAAGGCAGTATTGCGCAAAGAAGGATTACTTACCAGAGATGCCAGAATTGTAGAACGTAAGAAATATGGCCTTAAGAAAGCTCGTAAAGCACAGCAATATACAAAACGTTAGTTTTCCTCTAGTAGTTTCTCAGGATAGTAGTATGGTATCAGATGACCGTTTTCATCTTTCCAGAGATGCTTTAGTTTTTGTAGTAATAGATTTTCAGGATAGGCTCCTAGCGGCTATGGAGAGGGATATCAGCGGGAAGGTTACCAGGAACATCCAGCTCTTAATTAATCTGGTTAAGTTTCTAAAGATACCCCTAATAGTAACAGAACAATATCCTCAGGGACTTGGGTTAACAAAGAAAGTATTGATAGAGACCCTGGGTGACTTATATCAACCTCTAGAAAAACTTTCGTTCAGTTGTTACAGGCATCAAGCTTTCCTCGAAAAACTAAAGGGCTTTGATGTTAAGCATTTAGTCTTGGTTGGTCTGGAGATGCATGTTTGTGTGCTACAGACAGCACTGGATTTACTTTCTGCTGGTTATGCAGTGAGTGTAGTAAGCGATGCTGTCTGTTCTCGTTATAAATCAGACTGGCAAGTAGGATTAAAAATAGCGGGTCAAGCTGGTGCGGTTGTTAGTAGTACTGAAATTATAATCTTTCAGTTGCTTAAAGAAGCAGGTACCGCTGAGTTTAAATTTATGTTTCCTTTACTAAAGCAAAGGTAATAAGAATAACTATCGTTATTCTTATTGTGATGAACCTTACTGCTGTCCACTATTAACCAGCATATTAGTAAAGCACTAGGCTGTTTGTATCTTAATCAATATATCCCCAGTTTGACCGTCAAGTATTTTGCGTGCATTTCTGAGTCTGACTATATTGCCTGGTCTCACTCCTGGAGGAATTCTAACCTCTACTTTCCCCTTTTCCGTTTTCAGTATTTTTATAGTTCCATGTTTAGCTTCTATAGAGGTGATAGTGAGTTCATAACGTAATCCACGATGTTTAGGTCTAGCAGCCTGGTTAAAAACGTCATTCAGGTTGATTTTATTTCCTGGCCAGGCTCCAAAGCTGATTCCTCCTTGCCTGACAAAGTCCTTGAACGAGAATGAGTGCTCTCCAGTTCTCACTGGACTTTGAAATATATTATCCAGAAAATCGAATCCAAGCCCAGCTTTGCCGAAGTCCTTAATTATGTTGTCAAAGGTTGTTTTGGTGAAGGGGCTACTAAAAATGTCACCAACATTACCAGCAGTGCCAAAGTGGTCATAATGTTTTCTTTTCTGAGGGTCCCCAAGTGCTCCGTAGGCTTCATTTATCTCTTTAAATTTCTCATGGGCCCACTTTTCCTTGCCTGGGTTCCGGTCGGGATGATACCGCATAGCTAACCTTCTGTATGCTTTTTTTAGTTCCTCATCGGAGGCATTGTGAGAGACCCCTAGCACCTCATAATAATCCATTGATATTCTCGTTTTACTGTAATATGTAATTATGGCAAGAATTGCTTAGTCTATTAGATACTTGTAGCGCAGGGCTGTCTGTCCTGCGTGAAACTATTGTATTTCTGTGATTGCTCTGCTTTAATCCTGCCTTCCTTTCGCTTTTACTGTTCTTCTGCGTTTCGGATAACGTTTACCCACCCAGAGTCCCTTAAAAAAAGTTCTGTTCAGTGGAATACGATTATCCGCCATATTCCAGAGGTCTTTGGAGATACTCTTTTCAAAATATGCTACCTCTACATGTATACCTCTGTTCTTTATTGCGTGGAGGACGTATGCAAAATCAGCATCACCACTTACCAGTATAGCAATGTCAAATAATTTGCTATATGTAAAGTTTAACAGGTCTGTAGCTAACATGATGTCTACGCCTTTTTCAACAGGAACTCCTTGAGCCAATTTAGTAGTACCTAGTCGAATCTCTAGATAGGGTGTCTTACTGAGCCCCTCAAGAAAGTCCTGTTGTTCAGTATGTGTTTCTGGCCATTGGGTTTGATTCTGAAGTATATTGTAATAGTAAATACGGAATAGCTGTCTTGTTCCTGTGAGTTTATTAGCGAACTCTGTGAAGTTGAGATCATGACGCTTAAAATTGGCTTCCAGGGCATGATACAGGTTACTACCATCTATAAAGATAGCGACTTTCTCTTCAAGCATGCGGTCCTCCTTTACCAAACATTAGAGGCCTTATTTTTTTAGGTGCCATCCCTTTGTACATTATATACCTTTGAGCTTATCCTCTGCGAAAAAGATTTTCATGAGATTTATCCAATCATGTATATTACAATGCGTTACAAGGGGGAAAATAATTGTTCTCCAGGACGCCTCAGTAGTTTTTCTTCGGTCCAACCTGGATAGTAAGGTATTATATTTCTATATTCTAGATGTTACTATTAAGGCATAGTTGTAAGGTGGGTATGACTAAGAGAGAAGTTAGGATAATATGCTGGAATGTTAATGGAATAAGGGCTATCAATAAAAAAAGGTTCCTTCCCTGGTTTAACCAGGAAAGCCCTGACATCCTGTGTTTACAGGAGGTAAAGGCCAGACCAGGAGAGATCCCTGCTAGCATTGAGAAACCAAAAGGATACTATACCTACTGGAGTATTCCACAGAGGAAGGGCTATAGTGGAGTTGCCACGCTGAGCAAGGAAAAACCGATACAGGTTAGCACTGGTTTGAACAATGGAAGATTTGATATTGAAGGGAGGGTGATAATCAGCAGATACCCTCAATTAACACTGTTTAATGTCTATTTCCCTAATGGAAAGGCAAGTGAGGAGCGATTACGTTATAAGATGGATTTCTATAAAACCTTTCTTTCCTTTATCGACCCTTTGCAACAAAGAGGAGATAGACTCGTTATCTGTGGTGACTTCAACACTGCCCACGAGGAAATTGACCTGGCCCGTCCAAAGGAAAATAAATACATATCAGGGTTTTTAGCTATAGAACGAGCTTGGATGGATGAGTTTATAGCTCATGGCTTTATAGATAGCTTCCGCTATTTCAATAAGGAGTCGAATAACTATACATGGTGGAGCATGAGGACACGTGCCAGGGAACGAAATATCGGTTGGAGAATAGACTATTTTTTTATAAGTAATAACCTGTTGGATTCGGTTATAGGAGCAAGTATTCTTTCACAAGTCATGGGTTCTGATCACTGTCCTCTTGAAATCAAATTGTTGGTTTAACTATAAAAGTACAATGAGGCATTGAAAAAACAGGAGACATTATGAAGACTTTAGTTCAGTGTGATTTTGATGGCACTATTACCGAGGTTGATGCTAGCTTCCTTATTTTAGAGGAATTTGCTCAGGGAAATTGGTGTCAAGTGTTGCAAGAGCATAGAGCGCATAAGATATCCGTTGGAGAGTTCAATGCCAGAGCTTTTGCTATGGTTAGAGCAGATGAGCAGACACTGCTCAGGGCAATAAAGAGAAGAGTTAGCATACGACCTGGTTTCAGAGAATTGGTTACTTATTGTGCTAAAAGAAATTTCAGGCTGGTCATTGTCAGCAATGGATTGGATTTCTATATTCAGGCCTTGCTTGCTAATTGTGGTCTGGGGGAAATTGAGTGGCATGCAGCGAAAACCTGTTTTGAAGGTGGCAATATGCGAGTCCAGTATATAGGGCCTGATGGCAAGGTGCTGGAGGATGCCTTTAAAGAGGCCTATGTTAAATTGTTCTTGGAGCAGGACTATAGGGTGATATATGCAGGCAATGGTGATTCTGATATCATCCCTGCAAGATACGTTCACCACGTTTTCGCTAGAGGGGAATTACTGAGTTATTACCATAGTAAGAGGCTTAAGTGTATACCATTTGAGGACTTCACTGAGGTTATCAAAGAAATGGATCTGCTGTAGCTATCTGGAAAGTCTCCCCATACGGGTAAGCAAGAGATTCTGTCCGTTAGTCTATAATCAGTTTTTTCAACTGCTCTGTGTTACTGCTCTTTCTAAGGGCCTCTTCAATAGCTACTCTATTGTGTTTTACCAGCAGGGCTAGGGATTGATTTAAAGTCTGCATGCCTTCATTAGTCCCGAGTTGGATGGTACTGTGTAGCTCGTGAGTTTTGCTGGTTCGAATCAGATTTCTCGCTGCGGAATTAACAACTAATATCTCAAAGGCTGCAATTCTACCTTTACCTTCAATTCGTGGCAGGAGAGACTGGGATAACACGGCTTCTAGAACCTGGGCTAGCTGCATTCTTATTTGCCGTTGATGTTCCGGGGGGAAAGCATCAACTATACGGTCAACGGTTTGAACGGCGTCGACGGTATGTAACGTTCCTAATACTAGATGCCCTGTTTCGGCTGCAGTGATAGCTGTACTTATG
>CAYVML010000159.1:0-4580 GCA_964452475.1 uncultured Dehalococcoidales bacterium | reverse complement strand
CAATGAGTGGAGCACCTATCATAAAGCCAATAGTGGCTACAAGAACAAAGGTAGCTGCGTAATCGCGTTCCATCCCATAGCTCTGCATGATATAGATTACTATCCAGTTATGAAAAAGGGTGGCAAAAGAACCAAAGGCACCGAACCCAAGCAGAAAAAGGAGCCAGATATAACGGTCCCCAAGGACTATTCTAAATCTCTGCCTTATGCTTAAACTTTCAACTTCCAGGGAGACTTTTTGCGATACCGTTGTGGTTCCATCCAATTCACCAATCGGTGGAAGTCCCATCATGGCAGGACCATTTCTGATTATCATCCAACCAGCAATAGCAAGCACCACGCTTATACCTGCTATAGCTACAAAGGACATACGCCAGCCCGCCCATAATATCAGCAGAGCAAGTGGCGTACTCGCCGCCAGTTGTCCCAGGTGAGCTACAGCGCTTGAAAGGCCTGTTACAGTAGCTACCTCACGCAGGCGAAACCATTCCATAATTATCTTGATGATACTGACCCAGGCTACAGACACACCAAAGCTAATGATAATCCGTCCTGCATAGAGCAGTTGGAATGAAGACGCTACGCTCATTAGCATAGCTCCAGCAGCAGATACTAACAGTCCGATAGTAATCGTTTTTCGTGGTCCCAGCGTATCAGCCAGAGTACCTGATGGTAACTGCATAGCAGCATAAATATAGAAATAGGCAGCACCCAGGCTACCGAAAGCAACCGCGCTGATATCAAAATCAGCCATGAGCCTATCTGCCATGGGTGCCATCGCCGCACGGTTGAACGTACCCACTGTATGAGCCAGCACAGACATCAGCCAGATAAGCCAGCGGCGACGGTAGCGTCGCTGTATGTCTGCAGGATCAGTTATATCACTCAAAGCCGTGCTACCCCTGGTATCTCCATATATATCATCGTGTATAGCACAACAGTACCACTTAAACCAACATCCCTAATTCATCTTCAGGTTTAAGTAGTGAAAAATATTGCATATCAGTCATATCTAGCAGTTAGTAAAAAGTCACTCCGTTAGTAGGCATGAAAAAAACGTCCCTTCTACAGGGCATTCCAACGACCTCTATATCCTACCAGTATTTTTTAGTCATTGTATACATATTTGACACAGGCTATCAGGAAATTTAAACTTTGCCAATTGAATCAGGAGAAATAAATCACAATGATATGTCCAACCTGTAAGAGCGATATGATTGTGGTCGAGCACGATAATATCGAGCTTGACTATTGCACGGAATGCAATGGTGTATGGTTTGATGCTGGAGAGCTTGACCTGATGTTGCAGAGCATCGATATTGACAGTGGTGGCTCCCTCCTGAAAGGTATGCTCAATGCCCCCGAGGCAGAATCCCCCGAGAAAAAGAGGAAATGCCCGATATGCGGCTCTAAAATGAAGAAGACCACTACAGGAGAGAACCGTAAAATATTGATTGATGTCTGCCCACAGGGAGACGGATTGTGGTTCGATGGAGGAGAGTTGTCTCTATTGATAAAGCACATATCGGGAAAGGTTCAGGAAGGCTCAGAGGCTCAGCAGCAGATCACTGCTTTCCTGGGAAAAGTATTCAAGGCTCAGCAGTAAGTAATAAGGAATAATTCTTTGCTGCATGATATTATACATCGCCAACTAACAACTACGAATAAAAAGACATGGAGGTGTTGCCATGACAGCGCTATACATAGTTATCGGGATTGTTGTAATCCTTGCCGTTATGCTTTTTGGTACTTATAACATTCTGGTCAGACTGCGCAATCAAACAAAGAATGCCTGGGCGCAGATAGATGTACAACTTAAAAGGCGTCACGACCTGATTCCCAACCTGGTAGAGACAGCCAAGGGGTATATGAAACACGAAAGGGAAACCCTTGAAGCAGTGACCAGTGCCCGCAACCTGGCGCAAAAAATGTCAGGTTCATCTGTGGGAGAGAGAGGTAAGGTTGAAGGAGAGTTAAGCTCTGCTTTATCTCGCCTGCTGGCAGTAGTTGAAAATTACCCCGACCTGAAAGCCAACCAGAATTTCCTGGCACTTCAGGAGGAGCTCAGTTCAACCGAAAATAAAGTAGGCTTTTCTCGCCAGTTCTACAATGACACAATCCTGCGATACAATAACAAAACTCAGATGTTTCCCTCGAATATTATAGCGAACATGACAGGCTTCAAGGCAGGAGAATTTTTTGAGGTCAGCGTGGCAGCAGAGAGGGAAGCTCCAAAGGTTAGCTTCAACTAAGCACCGATAATAGCAGCCTATGTGGGAACAGATTAGATCCAATCAGAGAAGGTCAATAATCCTGGCATTAGGAATGGGATTACTGCTGCTGGCGATTGGCTATATACTGGGATTGTACTTCCTGAATAGTCCAACTACCGGATTAATAATTGCCCTGCTGATATGGGCTGTAATGAATCTCATTGCTCTGTTCCAGGGAGACAGTATAATGCTGTCGCTGTCAAAAGCAAAGAAAATCAGCCGCGATGATTCTCCTCGCCTATATAACATAGTGGAGGAAATGAAAATTGCCTCAGGACTTGAGAATATGCCGGATATCTATGTTATAGACGATCTCGCCCCAAACGCATTCGCCACCGGTCGAAACCCTGAAAAAGCTGCTGTTGCTGTCACTTCAGGCCTGTTACAAAAACTCAATCGTGATGAACTCCAGGGTGTTATTGGCCATGAAATATCCCACGTAAAGAACCGGGATGTGCTTCTTATGACTATGTGCAGTATCATGCTCGGTACTATTGTCATACTTTCATGGTATGCCTCCCGCATGTTGTTCTTCGGTGGCATGACAGGAGGAAGAAGAAGGTCTTCTGCCAGGGGTGGAGGTTCTGCTCAACTGATAATCCTTGCTGTAGCCATCGCACTGATGATACTGGCGCCAATCATGGCACAGCTTATCTATTTTGCTATCTCAAGAAAAAGAGAATATCTGGCAGATGCCAGTTCAGCCCAATATACTCGTTACCCTGAAGGCCTTGCTTCAGCATTGGAGAAAATAAGCGCCTCAACTACGCAGTTAAAAGCAGCCAATAAAGCCACAGCGCCAATGTATATAATCAATCCATTTCGTAAGAAAGGAAGAGCTGCCAGCGAACTCAGTAGCACCCATCCCCCCATTTCAGAGAGGATTCGCATCCTGCGTTCAATGGCAGGAGGAGCATCCTTTTCTGATTATGACAACGCCTATCGTAAGACTCGTATGACTCAAAAAGGAGTCGTACCATCTTCTACACTGGCAATGTCTGGAGCCAGTGCCATTCGTGCTGCAGAGCCACAGAGGGCAGACGAAAAGCAGTATAAGCTTGAGCAAAGCCGTGAAATATCAGATCTACTGTGGAGACAGAACAACTACCGGACTATCCGCTGTGAATGCGGCACCAGGTTCAGAATACCGCCTAAATTTAAGGCAACAACTATTAGATGCCCGCACTGTGGTATCATCAATAAGGTTAACTAAGAATAGCTAATAATTAGCGCTATTGGACATATTTACCAGAGTAACTATCTTCCATTGCGTCTGTGATTAGCTTTAAATAAGTGCTTCCAGCTCAGAGAGAGAGTGGATTACAGGACACTTATTAAAGCCTGTATACCTGCCATAACGGTCAATTAACACCGGGCTAAACCGGACCTTCTCTGCACCAATTATGTCTATCTCATACTGGTCACCCACGTAAATCGTTTGAGAGGCACTTGTTCCTGACCTCTTCATCGCCTCCAGAAATATTGCAGCTTCGGGCTTGTTAGCACCAGCCTCGCCGGAAGTAAGCGTAAAATCAAGGTAGGGGTCTAATTTTAAGGTATGACATACCCCTCGCAGACCATCGTGCATATTGGAAATAACTCCCACGATGATGTTACGGGTCTTTAACGTTTTTATTACTGGCAGAACATCACTAAAAAGTTCATAGGTACATTTAGAGAATAGTTTATATATTTTGCTTACGATACCAAGGAGCACTTTTCGCTCTGGAACCACTGCCCCAGCCTCCTCCAGTACTATTCGTAGATATCGAATAAATATATCCCCTTCAGCCGATTCCTCCCACTTCATTGGTCGCCCTTCTGGAAGCTGTAGCTCAGCAGCGCAAATCCCACGCACCATATCTTTCCTACACATCTCAATACCAGCCTCGCTTAATGTACCTAACCAGATTTCCGACCAATCTGGCACAATCCGTGCCAGAGTATCCACCCAATCGAACAGTATAGCTTTAGTGTTCACAAAGACCATTATACCCTCGCATCTAGTCACAAACAAGTGGTTATGCCTGTTTATATTAGCAAATGCTTCAAGCACTATGTTTCCTGACCAATCAATACTTATAGTTGGGTTGACAAGCCTCCAACTAAAAGCTACAGTAAGATATAGCAAGTGACTGAGTAATAAGCCTATGTCACAAGCAGCAAACAGAGAACATAGATTCAATGCTGGCGATCTGGTAATCGTCTCAAACCGGTTACCGGTATCTCTGAGCCGGGGTGATGATGGTGAATGGGAGGTTAATCCCAGTTCAGGAGGGCTTGTAACGGCCTAAACGCCAGTGCTGC
>CAYVML010000158.1:0-4601 GCA_964452475.1 uncultured Dehalococcoidales bacterium | reverse complement strand
AACTTCAATCTGTGGTATTCCACGGGGAGCAGGTAAAATACCATCGAGCATAAATCGACCCAGAGTTCTATTATCTGTAGCCATTTTCCGCTCGCCCTGGAGTACATGTATTTCTACACTTGGTTGACTATCGCTTGCAGTACTGAATATTTGACTTTTTGACGTAGGAATAGTGGTATTGCGCGTGATAAGAGGAGTAGAGACTCCACCCAAAGTTTCAATACCAAGCGTAAGTGGAGTAACATCAAGTAGCAAAATGTCGCTTACTTCTCCTTTGAGAACACCCGCCTGAATTGCAGCACCTAAGGCCACTGCCTCATCGGGATTAATGCCTTTGACAGGTTCTCGACTAAAGAATTGTCTCAGAGTTTCCTGAACTTTTGGCATCCTGGTCTGGCCTCCTACCAGGATTACGTCATTTATCTGTGCGACTGTAAGACCGGCATCGCTCAAAGCCTTACGACAGGGTTCCAGACTTCTCTCTATAAGGTCAGCAGACAATTGTTCCAGCTTAGCACGAGTAAGCATCATACTAAGGTGCTTAGGGCCTGAGGCATCTGCAGTAATAAAAGGAAGGCTAATCTCTGTCTGTATTACGGTTGAAAGCTCTTTTTTAGCTTTCTCAGCGGAATCTTTTATTCGCTGTAGGGCCATTTTATCCTGTTTCAGGTCTATACCTGATTCCTTCTTAAACTCATCACATAACCAATCCATAATTCTTTGATCAATATCATCACCACCAAGATGAGTATCACCATTGGTTGATTTAACCTGAAAAGTGCCTTCACCCAGTTCTAGTATAGATATGTCAAAAGTGCCACCACCCAGGTCATAAACAGCGATGGTTTCGTCCTTTTTCTTATCTAGCCCATAAGCTAGTGATGAAGCAGTAGGTTCATTAATTATCCTTAAGACATTGAGCCCTGCTATAGCTCCTGCATCTTTAGTAGCCTGACGTTGACTATCATTGAAATATGCAGGTACTGTTATAACCGCATCAGTCACTTTTTCACCAAGGTAAGCTTCAGCATCAGTTTTTAATTTCTGCAGTATCATGGCTGATATTTCCTGAGGGCTGTAATCTTTACCTCCCATAATCACGCGACAATCACCATTTGGTGCTTCAGTAACCTTATAAGATAAACGCTTCATATCATACTGAACTGCCTTATCTTTGAACTTACGTCCTATAAGGCGTTTTATGCTGTAAATTGTATTTTCGGGGTTAACTACAGCTTGCCTCTTCGCTAATTCTCCAGCCAAACGCTCGCCAGCTTTATTTATTCCTACCACTGAAGCTACTAAATTACTACCCTCAGCACTTGGGATAATCTTGGGGTCACCACCCTCCATCACTGCAACAGCGCTTAGTGTAGTACCCAAATCAATTCCTATTGCCTTAGACATATTATTCCTCCTTCTGTTCATTGCTCTTTCCTACTATTACCATACTAGGTCTAAGCAATTTTTCTTTTAATCTATATCCCTTTCTAATCTCTTCTATGACAACGCCATCTGGTCCCTCCTGGCACATTACCGCCACATGTATATTAGGATCAAAATTTTGTCCCTTAGCATTAATCTCCAATAGTCCCTGCGTTTTTAATATTGTTATTAGTTTGTTATATATCAACCTGATGCCTTCAACCCAACTATTATCTATAATCTCTTGTGGCAATGTATTGAGAGCCATCTCTAAATCGTCTATAACAGGTAATATCTCTAGAATGAGATTGCTATTAGCGAATTTAATTATTTCTTCTTTATCTTGAGTAGACCATTTCTTATAATTCGCAAAATCGGCCTGAGTTCTTTGCCAGTTAGCAAGGTTTTTTTCTGCCCTTTCTTTTTCGTTAGATAATGCTTGCTTTAGTGTCTCTATATTATCAATATTGTTTGCTTCTGTTACCTTCTGATCGATTTCTCTTTCCTGCTCCAATAATCTTACTCCCCATTTACTATATATATTCAGCTACTAATCTGCTTAATAGCGACGAAAGCAAATCTATAGATGTAATAGCCCTTCCATAGTTAATTCTCTTTGGCCCTATTACCCCAATAACGCCCCTAGCTTTACCAGTAATACCATACTCACTAATAATCAGGCTTAAACCTTGCAAAGCTTTATCTGTATTTTCCTTGCCAATGATTACTTTTGTACCGCCTGTGATAATATCAGGAGAAAGTATAGCTTCCCACCACTTTTTTTCTTCCAGTAATTCTAATAAATTGACTATTTGTTCATTTTCCGTGAATTCAGGCTGACTTAGCATTAGATGCAACCCTTCTAGATAAGGTTTATCACATTCATGCCTGTCTTCATCTGCTATTATATCAACTATATATGAGGTGACTTGCTGCTCATCAATAGTGAGGTCCATTTCCTTTTCAGCAATTTCTCTACTGGTCATGCTTTCATAAGCACTATTTAGTTTGTTAGAAATAATTGTCAAGTCATCTTGGGAAGTTATTCTTGTAAATGACATTATCTTCTTTCTTATTTTGGCCTCGTTAAGCACTATAATCATTAATACAGCGAAATCCTGTAGAGCTACCAAATCAAGATGTCTAAAACGGCATTGAAGAGCCTTGGGCGATGTAATTATTGCTAAATTATTGACAAGATGGGCAAGAAATGCCGCAACCAGCTGTATCCATTGCTCAATTTCTCCAGTTGTTTTTTGAAGTAATTGATAGAGTTGATTTTGCTCTTGCCATGAAAGTTTATCCCGCATATTTAGCGATTCAACATAATAGCGATACGCTTTATCTGTAGGAATGGCTCCAGCTGATAGGTGAGATCTCTTAACAAATTCCTCTTCCGCCAAATCAGCTATATCATTACGTACAGTCGCTGAGCTAACATTCAGGCTAGAATTTTGTGCAACGGCTTTTGAAGCTATTGGAATAGCTGTAGCTATATATTCGTCCACTATTATCTGTAATATGGCTTCTTTTCTTTTTGTCAATGGCATTTAGCACTCTCCATGTCCGACTGCTAATTAAACATAATCTATCATTTTAATTAGATCGTGTCAAAGAAATCAGCACGTCATTATTAAATACTAAACTTTTCACCAGCGAATACTGATTTTCTTATCTGGATTTAACTTATATTTACAAATCATTCTCCCTAAAAATAGCGCTATGTTGGTGTTATAATTAGCTCAGAAAATTTAGTTTTTGGAGGGGAGTTAGCATAATGGATGAACTAAAAGTATTCACAGGTAATGCACATCCTTACTTAGCGAAATCTATTTGCGATTACTTAGGGATTCCCTTAGGGAAAGCCGATGTTTCTCAATTCAGTAATGAAAATATTTTTGTACGAATTCTTGAAAATATCCGTCAGAGAGATGTTTTTGTTATTCAACCGATTTGTTCTCCAGTTAATAAAAACCTAGTTGAACTCCTTATCATGATTGACGCTTTTAAAAGGGCTTCAGCTGGTCGAATTACTGCTGTGGTTCCCTATTACGGCTACGGACGCACTGATAAAAAAGACCAACCACGTGTACCAATCACAGCCCGCTTAGTTGCTGATTTAATTACTACTGCTGGCGCCAATAGGGTGCTCACAATCGATTTACATGCTCCACAGATTCAAGGCTTCTTCAACATACCAGTTGATGAATTGACTGTATTGCCAATACATGTTCAATATATCAGGGAAAAGGCTTTACGTAAATTAGTAGTTGTTGCCACTGATGTAGGTATTTCCAAGAAAGCTCGGGATGTAGCAGCACGCTTAAATGCGCCTTTAGCTATTATTGAAAAAAGGCGTCTGGGGAATAGTGGAGCTACGGAAAACCTTGATATCATTGGTGATGTCGATGGAATGAGGGCTATTACAATCGATGATGAAATTGATACAGCTGGTTCTCTATCAGGCGCAGTGAATACACTGCTGGAACATGGTGCTATTGAAGTCTATGCCTATTGTACCCATCCAGTCTTTTCAGGACCTGCAATTCAAAGAATAAATAATTCAGCAGTAAAGGAAGTAGTCGTTACCAATACTATTCCTATCACTGATGGGAAAAAACTTAACAAAATTGTTGTCTTACCCGTTGCTTCTTTACTTGGTGAAGCTATACATCGTATACATACAGGACTATCAATAGGAGCTATGTTCGAGTAATAAGTTTTCTTATTGCCAGAAATTTAAAATTTAGGATCATAACTTAAAAAATAATGGCAAAGTGGTTTTCTAATCTGTTTGACTCTAATGAAAAACAACTAAAGCGACTACAGCCTTTAATAACCAAAATTAATTTGCTGGAGCCAGCGTTTGAGGAGCTTTCCGATGCTGAACTCCGCGACAAAACAGATGAGTTTAAAGCTCGTTTACTATCTGGAAAGAGCCTCAACGATCTACTACCGGAATCTTATGCTGCCGTAAGAGAAGCTGCCAAACGAACCATAAAACAAAGGCATTTTGATGTTCAGCTTATAGGTGGAATTATCCTCCACCAGGCAAAGATAGCCGAAATGAAAACTGGGGAAGGAAAAACTCTTGTTGCTACTCTGCCGCTTTATCTCAACTCTCTAACTGGAAATGGCTGCCATTTGATTACTGTCAATGATTATCTTGCCAAGCG
>CAYVML010000157.1:0-4664 GCA_964452475.1 uncultured Dehalococcoidales bacterium | reverse complement strand
ACATCTTTTCCGTTTTCAACTTTACCTGCTCTTTAACGTACTCAATGAATTCATCATCACCAATATGTTTTGCTACTCTCATGATTGGAAGCCATGCATCCCATGAACTACCAGAATATTCTTTTTCTATTTCACTATTCCAATCAATTTCATTAGCTATTTGAGCAAGTATATTTCCAGTTAACCCAGAAGTATGTTCGTAGAGCTTCTCAGAATCTTTAATCAGTTTAATTTGAATTGTTCTTCTAACCATTTCTTGGGCTTGAAATTGGTTTTGTGTGTGTAGAATTGTATAACCATAAAAACAATGAGTTTCTTTAGGAGCAAATAATGTCTTCCCCCCTATTAGTTGCATTCTTTTATATGTTTTTTTTGCTCCCCCGATATCACATCTATCCTGGTATAAATCCTCAGCCTTTTGGGGTTTGTCGGTCTTATCCGCCTCCTCAACAAAAACGGTAATTTCATCAGCAAGCTCATCACGAAGTGTCGCAGGTGTCATACCTCTAGCTAATATCCATCTTGGTTCTCTACACCAATCTTGTATTTGATGCATGATACTAGATTTCCCTGTTCCACTTTCCCCATTGATATCAATGATTGTTCGAAATTTTGGTTTATCACTCCAAGTCATAATACAGTAGTACAGCAGTGTTTTTGCTTGATTCCCATCCAAGTTACCCACTTTGGTTAGAGCCTCAATATAATTATTTATTTCAGGCATATCTAAATCTCCTTTATTTTTTGTCTATTATTTATTTGATTCATGTTCAGCTTTATCAGATATAGCCTGGTAATAAGTACTGTTTCATCTTATCCACCCCCCCTCATCACTAAAATAAATTTAAGGTAGGAAGCCATTAATTACATAGCTTACCTACCTTTCACTACAGATTAATTAGCTGCCATTATTAATAGGTTACATATGTATCGCTTCCTTTAATTCAATTATTATATTAGGCTATTAGCACACCACCGCAATTCACTCCCCAGAATGTATGATATCACATATGTGAATATTTGTCAAGTTTTGTCACTATTAGATACATTATATATATCATAAAATAGATTAAAAAAACATTTTATGTTGACTAATCGAAATTCATGTGTTACTATTTTGGTATGAAAGAAAGTAAAGCTAAACCTACTATGAGTATTAGAATAGACCCGATGATAAAACAAAAAGCTCGTGTAGCTGCTGTTACCTCTAATAAGACTCTTGGGAAGTGGTTAGAGGAAGCTATTATGGAAAAGATAATAAGAGAAAAACACCATGAGTACTACTCCCCTACTGGTAGATAGATGTTTATATCCTGCCCCCTCTATATATAGGCAAGTATATGATTAGTATTCTTGGACTGTAGTTTTAGTGCTATATGTAAACTCAATGATTGTAATACGAACTAGGGAGTGAAAAATGAATAAATCAGAGATAGCCAGAGAATTAGGAGTTACCCGTTCTTATATAACTATGTTAGCTAAAGGAGATAGGCAACCATCTAAATCATTACAGAAAAAGATAAAAATGTTAACAGGAAAATGTTCACTCCCAGCTTCATTTGATTGCTTCACACGCAAGAGGTCAGAGGTTCAAATCCTCTACTGCCCACCAAAAGTTGTGAAAATTTAGCTTCAGAAATTCACAAAGTAAGCAAACGTTCACAGACTATTTACTGGATAGATTTCTTCGTTCCAGAGCATCAGGTACAAATCAAAAGACAATAGAACTATACCACTATGCTTTAGACAGGCTTATTGGTTACCCACTAACCCCTGAAGGGATTAAGAACTACCTTGATAGCCTTACCTATGGCAACGGTAAGCATAACTATTACCGTTGTATAAAACGCTTTGTAATTGGCTTTATCGCAATGACCAGATAGACAGTAATCCGATTGATAGGGTACTACCACCTAGAAAACAGAAAAAGCTATTATCAGCTATTAGCAAAGAACAACTGGATATACTGGTACAACATGCTCCTACTGAAAGAGATAAGGTTGTTCTTAATCTTTTGTGGTACTCAGGTATGAGATTGTCTGAGGTCGCAAGTGTAACAGCTAAGGACTTCAATTGGGATGAAGGAACGGTCATTGTACTCGGTAAGGGTAATCGTTACCGTAAGGCACTTTCTGGCAATGGAGTAGTAAGGGAATGGTTCTCCTCCCATGATAGCTTGGAAATAACGAGAGACGGTATAGCAACCATGCTTAAGAGGCTAGGCAAGGTAACTGGTATCCATTGTAATGCTCATAGCTTCAGACGTGGTTTCTGCGTCCACAATGTGAAATCAGGGCTTAGCAACAAGGTTATTCAGTCTCTAGGCGGTTGGGAGACTCCTAATATGGTCAGTCACTATGCAGCAAGCCTGACCTTTGAAGATGCTTTGGCTTTGTATAACGAGAAAAACAATCTATAGTAACTTGACTGAATTCCTATTTAAAAGTAACTCTATTATACCGAAAAACAACAACCAATTATGGTGTTCAGAGCTTAGTTTGCATATATAAGGTAATTGCTTAATTGACTAGCTTTACTTTTTATGTGGGTAATATTTCATAACTTAACTGAGGTGGATTACTCTGTAATATCATATTAAGAAAATTTATGATAATAGACATAAAAGAATTCACTGCTTTTTGAGACTTTTTCTGGTAAAAACGTGGTTTTATATCTGCCCAAGCTTTAGCAATCTCATGGTGACTTTTAATAAAAACACTCTCAAAGTCCTCGATTTCGATTCCAACGATTTCACCATTAGTAGGGTCTACCCTAATCCACATTTCACCATTACAGTCTATAGATGTTGCTGGTCGAGGCTTCCCAATCTGTAGGAAAAGTACGTCTTCTTCACTATGATACTTTATTCCAGCTTTACTTAAATTATCTATACTGTGCCAGTTCACTTCAATAGTATTTGGAGTCATATAGCTTGTTGCCATTCCAGTTTATCCCCCTTTTTTATTCCTTGGGCAGAAAAAGCTGTAACTACATAACCTCTCTTCCCTCCAAACATCCTAGTGTGATACTCAATGCATATCCTAAGGTAATATGTATTAAACGGTTTGGGCAATACAAAAGGCTTATAAATAATCTTTCTTTTAGGATTTCTACAATCTTCATATATTCTATATGGTGAACCTATCGCTTCTATAACTACGTTTTCACAATCTTTAAGTTCTGGATGGTCACTTATTATGTGATTATTCCACGTACTTTCATGGCAAACTACATCTACGCCGTCTTTATCCTTGCATTTGAAGATATTCCCCACCTAATTATTATGCCTTTTCCCACATTTAGCCCCCTTAAACCTCTACAGCTACCCGGCTACCAGACTACCACACATATCCAACATATTATATAGTACTAAGGTCATAGTATTTTAGTAGGTATAGATTAGTTCCACTGAAATTGTACACAAGAACTTTAATAAATCAAAATGAGTGGCTAGTTATATCCATCTCAGTAAATCATATCTTCAAACTCTTCGTTAATAACAACCACTTCCCTCATTTTACCCTTCCCCGAAACACTAATAGAGATATTTTCTATATTAATTTTCTTGTCGCCTAGTAAGCAACAGTTCAAAGCTAATAGTTCACAACATATAGCTGGTTGTTCACAAACCATGACATAGCTTCAGGACTATAGCATGCCTTATTTAACTTGTCTGTTATAGCAAGGGGGTATACCCCCATACACTGGTTTTAACTGGAGCTTTTATAGCGGAAGGTGCTCTCGTAGAAAAATTAGTTTTAGGCTTCAAATATTGGGGAGAATGTATGACATTACTAATCTTATTTCTTTCACATATACAACTGCTTCTTTAATCAAAGGGTAATTGTCCTTATCCCACTGTTTAGCCTTGTTGCCGAGAAGAAGCCCCATGAACTCAGTCATCCCAACCGCACTCATTAACAATCCATGGCATGTAGCTATGAAGTGATTTTCATTATAATAAGCTCCCAAATTTAGTCTTTTGGATTTCCAATTGGTTACAATACCAATTGCCAACTGTCATGGATGGGCTATCTCACTGAGCTGTCCATAATTAACCCGCCAATTTTTACCAAATTCAGTTGAAATATCATTAGCCATCTCTTGAAATCTGTCAAATCTACCTTCACCATCCAGCAGTGTATCTATTGTTCCTTCATTAGTCTCACAATGCCTGCAAGTAAGGTAATCTTCCTCTGCCGAGCGAATCAACATTATTGCTTGACTGTAATATCCCTTCTGGAGAAGGTCATGTGCACAACGGTATGAATTAAAGCCTCGTACAACAAGACACAGCCATACAAGTTCTTGTCGACTGATTTTACCTGTCCTGAATTCTGTCAAGGCTCTAAATCCCCCAAGATAATAATACAAGAGATTTTTTATTAGACCAAGTTCATATCCCTTGTTATTACGAGAAGTCTCCTTTATCTGTTGTTCAACTTGCTCTAAATGTGGTCGAGTTTCCTCTCCCATATTCATTGTTCCCCTTTCACTGGAGCATGCATATCTCAATACTAACTAAGCAGTCTAAAACGGCAGAGTACCTATATAAACCCATCCCTACCATATCCCCACACAATAACTAAGTTATTCAATTCAAAATAGACTTACAACATAGATAGTATGACACCCCTCTATTCTTATAGATATATAGGTCTTAA
>CAYVML010000156.1:0-4684 GCA_964452475.1 uncultured Dehalococcoidales bacterium | reverse complement strand
TTGTGATAGTAATTGGTGCCGCCGATGGACTGCACTACGTCAGCCACTTCATAGATAACCTTTCACGCTATCCCGACCGGAGGACAGTGACAGTTAAGACATTCCAGATGGTAGGGATGCCCATGTTTCTGACAACCATAACTACCATAGCAGGCTTTGCCTCGCTGATGTGGTCTGACGTAGCGCCAATGCGGGAGTTGGGATTGTTCGCTTCGCTGGGGATTGCCTATGCAGGACTGCTTTCCTTCTTCTTTCTGCCGGCGGTTTTTTCACGGATAAAGGTATCGCCCGCGCGGTCGACCGCCACGGACGGCGGACTGGTACGCCTTGTTGTCGCCGGAGCCAGGCACCGTACCCGTGTGGTGGTTGCTTTCCTGCTGATAATAGCGGTATCGGCAGTTTATATTCCACGACTGGACGTTGAATCGAACCAGTTGATGTATTTCAAGGAAGACTCGGAAATCAGGCAGACCTTCGATAAGGTGGAGCGTAATTTCGGTGGAGCGCTGCCGCTGAATACGGAGATTAGAGCGGAAAGAGGTTTGCTTACCCTCAGGGATTACCAGTATGCGGAGGATATACTGGATGCCGAGCGGGAACTGGAGAGGTTGCCCGGAATACAGACAGCCTTCTCACTTTTCGACGTTGTCAGCAACCTGAGCAGGGGAGCAGGAGGGGAGGAGGACTATCCTGAGAATCCTGCCGTGGTGAATAACATCCTTCACCGGCTTGACGAGGAAGACCTGGAAACATGGTATTCAGACGATGGGCTCAGGATGATGATTAAGACAGATGACCTTGAATCACTGGATGTAGAATTGCTGGATAGATTTAAAAGCGAGCACCCTGACATAGGAATCATTACCGGAATGCCGATACTGTTCGAGGAAATGAACAGGCTGGTGGTACAAAGCCAGATACGCAGCCTGGGACTTGCATTTGTGTTGATTTTCCTCATGCTGTTACTGACCATAAGGAAGCTGCGCGCTGCGCTGGTTTCCCTTATTCCCATAGCCATCACCGTTACCGCCATAATGGGGTTCCTTTCTATCAGCGGATTTAATCTGAATATGGTGACGGTCAACATGTCGGCAATCGCTATTGGAGTGGGAGTGGATTATTCCATACATATTGTGTCAGGTATCTATTATTTCCGCGCGCGGAATTACGATAACCGGGAATCTGTGGAGCTGGCATTAACCTCTGTTTCCAAACCGGTACTGGCAAGCGCACTGGGATTGTCTATCGGGATGTCGGTGATGTTCTTCTCTCCGCTGATGGTCCACCTGCAGGCGGCGGCGGTGATGTGGATAGTGATGATGGTTTCCTCGCTGGCAGCGCTGTTGCTCGTGCCCCTCTTCTACTCACGGAAGGTCTAATCAGAAGTGGCGCTTCTTCAGGTTTCCCTCTCTCTATAAGGGAGAGGAATAAGGTGAGGGTGTCAATGTAGTATACTTTCACGGACAGCCAGGAGGAGAAACAGCCTATGAATTACTGGGTAGAAAACACCCTGCAGGAAGGGACGGTAGACACTGGCAGGGAGCACATTAAAATAGTCTATGGGGACAAGCAGATTCCAATGTGTGTGCTTCAGCCGCAGGGGGATGCCTTTGTGGTGCAGTTCCTGGTTCAGGAGGACGAAACCAACGGACAGATGATTGCCCATGTGTGGAGAGAGCTGAAACTGCACCTGATAGATAAGCGGATGCCCTCGACCTGGCGCTATGCGATTCTTCACTGTGAAACTATAGAGAACATATTTTCACCGGTGCACTGGATTCATAAAGCTGTCTGAGGAAGGCGCCTGCTCGAATGGCAGAGTGTCCATGCAATTTGCAGTACGCTGACTGATGATGTAACACAGACTTTCTCGAAAAGGAGGGTGACATGAAAAAGACACGTAAGCCAGTTATCGGAGGGATTCTCACACTGATCTCAGCGGCGCTGGCCATCTTCGGGGCGATGAATTATGCGGTTGGCTTCTTCGACCAGCCCGGTATTGGCAAAGGGGACATCCCTCCTTTCGTGCCCAGCATTATCTTTGGCGTCCCGCTGATGTCTATTGTGATTGGTATACTTGCCCTGGCTGGTGGAATCCTTGCCATGCGCAGGAAGCGATGGAAGTGGGCGCTGGCAGGGGCAATAGCAGGGGCTCTGTCGCTGCTGCCGCTGGGAATAGCGGCCGTATTACTTGTAGCCATGTCCAGGGAAGAGTTCGACTGAGACTGTGAGCAATATTCCGCTTTTCTGTCTTCCCTCTCCCTTTCCTTAATGATTTTTAACTTTTAACTTTTGATTTTAAGTCTTCTATGCCATAGCGAGCCGCAGGCATGGCAATCCAGGTGGTTGGACGGAATGATGGGTGCTATGAGCCATCAGCTATGAGCTAGTCATATGTATGATTACTTTCCTTATTTGTCCGTTATAGAGACATAAAAAGGGTATTGCGCTCTGATAGTTCTGGTACTAGAATGGAAGAAGCCAATAGTATCCCTGTACCTCAGGCCTGTTAACTGGAAAGATGGCGCTACTCATGAATGAAAAAATAGCGGGGAAAATATATGAGCAACAATAGCAATGGCGCAAACCTCGGTTTTGAAAGTCACCTGTGGGACATGGCAGATGCACTTCGAGGACACATGGATGCCTCTGATTACAAGCATGTGGTGCTGGGGCTGATTTTCCTGAAATACATATCAGATGCTTTTCAATCGAAGTACGAGCAGCTTGAGGCAGCGAGGGCAACCGACTATACCGACCCTGAAGAGAGGGATGAGTATTTAGCCGATAACATCTTCTGGGTTCCGAAAGAGGCGCGGTGGAATAATCTACAAGCAAATGCAAAGCAGCCTGATATCGGCAAGCTGATTGATGACTCAATGGTTGCCATTGAAAAAGAGAACCCCAGGCTGAAAGGAGTCCTGCCTAAGGACTACGCCCGCCCTTCGCTGGATAAATACCGGCTTGGTCAGCTTGTCGACATAATCAGCACCATCGGATTGGGCGATGATGAATCCCGCACCAAGGATATCCTCGGCAGGGTCTATGAGTACTTCCTCGGCAGGTTTGCCGCTGCTGAGGGTAAGAGTGGTGGCAAATTCTATACGGCGCAGTGCGTGGTAAAGCTGCTGGTACGCATGATTGAGCCGTTTAAAGGTAGGGTGTTCGACCCATGCTGCGGTTCAGGTGGCATGTTTGTGCAGAGCAGGCGTTTTGTCAACGAGCATGGAGGACGGCTTGGCGATATCTCAATTTATGGACAGGAGTCCAATTACACTACATGGCGGCTGGCGATGATGAATCTTGCCATACGGGGCATTGATGCTAACCTCGGAGGGCTGAATGCCGACAGCTTCCATAACGATCTGCATAAAGACCTGCGGGCTGACTTCATACTGGCAAATCCACCCTTCAATATGAGCGATTGGGGAGGTGAAAGGTTACGCGAGGATGCTCGCTGGAAGTACGGCGTTCCGCCTGCAAACAATGCCAACTATGCCTGGATACAGCACTTCATTCATCACCTGTCGCCAAAAGGTATTGCCGGGTTTGTCATGGCAAATGGCTCAATGTCTACCAATACGTCGAGCGAAGGAGAAATCCGCAGAAATATGATCGAGGCTGATATGGTTGACTGTATGATAGCCCTGCCCGGTCAGCTCTTCTATACTACGCAGATTCCGGTCTGTCTCTGGTTTGTAACCCGTAACAAGCAGAACGGCAGCTTTCGCAATCGAACAGGAAACATACTCTTTATCGATGCCCGTAAGATGGGTTCGCTTATCGACCGCACCCATCGTGAGCTATCCGAGGAGGAGATTCAGAAGATTGCTTCGACATATCATGCCTGGCGTGGTGAGCAGGGTGCTGGAGAATATGAAGATATGGCCGGTTTCTGCAGCAGTGAAACAATTGAAAAAGTGAAAGAGCACGGCTATGTATTGACGCCCGGCCGCTACGTCGGCGCTGCCAAGATAGAAGATGATGGCATTCCTTTCGAGGAAAAGATGGCTGAACTCTCAGCTACACTGTATGAGCAGTTCGCTGAGGCTGACCAGCTTGAAACGACCATCAGGAAGAACCTGGAGGTCTTGGGCTATGGCGGGTAATATATCCGATTGGGTTTCGGCTGGCTCATTAGTTGTAGCGATAATCGCCTTGATTTTCAGTACATTGTCGCACAGGAAAGCTAACTCTATTCAACAACAATTATTTGAAATTGAACAACAACGACAAAATGATAGACAGAAGCAGAGGCTGTCTGCGCAATTATTTACCGAATTACGTAAAAAAGAGAATAGTTACAGACTGGTGCTTATTAACCAAGGGAATGCCGAAGCACGCAACGTAAGAATAATGATGGATGGCAAACCGCTTGTCGAGCACACAGTATCAATTTCAAACGACATACTTCCAGATGTGGTCGGAGCAAAATCCGAGACAAGCTGTTTATTGGGAATTCACATGGGGAATGGTCCGCCTTTTAATATTGAAGTCAAATGGGATGATGATTCAGGTAATGATAAAAAATATCGAACAACACTTACATTCTGAACCGAAGATAAAGGTGCTGGGTTATGATGAGTAATTGGATACATACAACTATTGGTAGCTTTTGCCCATTTACATATGGAAAAGGACTTCCCGAAAACAAACGTAATAACACAGGAAATATCAAAGTATA